>JAFGEX010000371.1 GCA_016931355.1 bacterium | reverse complement strand
GGCCCGCCGGTGTCCGGCCGGATTCCTCTCATTCTATTTTCAGAACAGCCAGAAACGCTTCCTGCGGGATCTCGATCTTGCCGAGCTGCTTCATGCGCTTTTTCCCCTCCTTCTGTTTTTCGAGGAGCTTGCGTTTCCGGGTGATGTCCCCCCCGTAGCATTTGGCCGTGACGTTTTTCCTCAGGGGCTTCACATTGGTCCTGGCGATGATCTTGGAGCCCAGGGCCGCCTGTATGGCGACCTCAAAGAGCTGCCGGGGGATCAGCTCCCGCAGCTTGGACGTGAGCTTGCTGCCCCATTCCCAGGCCTTTTCCCTGTGCACGATCATGGAGAGCGCGTCCACCGGGTCCCCGTTGATCAGGATGTCCAGCTTGACCAGGTCCGATTCGCGGAAGGCCAGGAATTCGTAATCAAAAGAGGCGTAGCCCCTGGAAGAGGACTTCAGTTTGTCGTAAAAGTCGAATATGATCTCGGCAAGCGGGAATTCGTAGTGAAGCGTCACGCGGCTCGAATCCAGATAGGTCGTGTTCTTGTACACGCCGCGCCGCTCCTGCGCCAGCTTCATCAGGTTGCCCACGAACTCGGACGGGGTGACGATCTGGCTGTCGATCACGGGCTCCTCGATCCTGTCAATTTTCATGACCGGGGGAAGGGCCGTCGGATTGTCGATTACCAGCATTTTTCCGTCCGTGCAGAACACGCGGTACTCCACGTTGGGTATGGTGGTGATCAGGCTCTGGTTGTATTCCCTTTCCAGCCGTTCCTGCACGATTTCCATGTGCAGAAGGCCCAGGAACCCAACCCGGAAACCGAAACCCAGCGCCGCGCTACTCTCCGGTTCGTAGATCAGGGCTGAATCGTTGAGCTGCAGCCGCTCCAGCGCGGCCCGCAGTTCCGTCAGATCGTCGGAGTCCGTGGGGAAGACACCTGAGAAAACCATGGGCTTGGGATCCCGGAATCCGGGAAGGGGATCCGCCGGTTTTTCCGCAAGGGTGATCGTATCCCCGACCTTGATGTCCTTCAGATTCTTGACTCCGCCGATCAGGTATCCGACCTCGCCCGCCTGCAGGTTGTCCACCGGAAAGCGTCCGAGCTTGAGCCTGCCGATTTCGTCGGTTTCGAATGTCTTGCCACTGGAAAGAAACCGGATGGCATCGCCTGTTTTCACCCGGCCGTCCTTCACGCGTATCGTGGCGATTGCGCCGCGGTAGAAATCGAACGTGGAGTCGAATATCAGGGCCCGAAACGCCGCGTCAGGATTCCCGTTCGGGCAGGGAATGCGTGAGACAACGGCCTCCAGCGTTTCCCGGATTCCGATGCCCTCCCTGGCGCTGACCTTGAGGATGTCCTTTTCATCCACGCCCAGCAGCTCCATGAGCTGATGCTCGACCTCTTCGATGCGGGCGCTGGCCATGTCGATCTTGTTGATGACCGGGATGAGCACCAGGTTGTTCTCCATGGCCAGATAGACATTGCTCATGGTCTGGGCTTCCACGCCCTGGACGGCGTCCACAACCAGCAGGGCGCCTTCGCATGCCGCGAGGCTGCGGGATACCTCATATGAAAAATCCACATGCCCGGGCGTGTCGATGAGGTTAAACTGGTACCGTTCGCCGTTTCCGGCCTGATGATACATGGTCACCGCGTGGGCCTTGATCGTGATGCCGCGCTCCCTTTCCAGGTCCATGTTGTCCAGGACCTGTTCGCGCATCTCCTTGGGAGTCAGGGTTTCCGTGGCTTCGAGCAGCCTGTCCGCGAGCGTGGATTTGCCGTGGTCGATATGGGCGATGATCGAAAAATTTCGGATATGCTTCTGATCCATAGCCTGAAAATATACCCATTTTCAGCCAGAGAGTCAATGAGAAAAGGGCCCTATCAGCATGTAATAAAAGGACTATATAGGAAGTGACGGCTGCGGCGTCCGGACCGGTTTCCCTGCGGCTTTTTTCACCTGAATCTGCGAAGCCTGAGCGAATTGGCCACCACGGATACGGAGCTCAGCGACATGGCTGCGGCTGCGAAAACAGGATTCAGCAGGGTGCCGGTGAAGGGATAGAGGACTCCGGCCGCCACCGGGATTCCGATGATGTTGTAAATGAACGCCCAAAAGAGGTTTTGCCGGATGATGCGCATGGACGAGCGGGACAGGCGTATGGCCTTGATCAGCTTGGAAAGATCATTGTGAATGGTGATGTCCGCCGTTTCCATGGCCGTGTCCGTCCCGCTGCTCATGGCAATACCCACATCCGCAGCCGCAATGGCGGGTGCATCGTTCACGCCATCTCCGACCATGGCCACGCGGGAGCCCCTGTTCCTCAGGGCCTTGACGATCTGAGCCTTGCGGTCCGGCAGCACCTCGGCTATGACTTCCGCGCCTATGGAATCGGCCACTGTCTTTGCCGTGGCCTGATTGTCTCCAGTCAGCATCAGAACCCGGATGCCCATCCGCTTCAGCAGGGCCACGGTTTCGGCTGCATCCTGGCGCACCGTGTCTGAAACCGCGATTACTCCTTTGAGGGTGCCGTCCAAGGCCACAAACAGGGCGGTTTTTCCCTGGCCGGCCAGCCGGCGGCTTTGATGCGAGGCAGCGCCGGTTTGGATTCCGTTGGTCTTCATCCATTCCTCGTTTCCGATCCGTATTTCCCTGTTCGCGAATCGGGCTTCCACTCCGAGTCCGTGATGGGCACGGAACGATTCCGGTTTCGGAACCGGAAAGCTCATCTCCTCGGCAGCGGTTCTGACGGCCCGGCCGAAGGGATGTTCGGAAAGGGATTCACCTATGGCTGCCAGGGCCAGAATTTCATCCCCGTTGGATCCGTTCAGCGCAATGACATCCGTGACTGAAGGTTTGCCGTGCGTGACCGTACCGGTTTTATCCAGGATCACGGTGTCCACCCGGTGCAGGGTTTCGAGTATATCTCCGCCGCGTATGAGAATGCCCTGTTCCGCAGCCCTGCCGGTCGCGACCATGATGGCCGTTGGCGTGGCCAGACCCATGGCGCAGGGGCAGGCGATGATCAGAACGGAGATGAAATTGGCCAGGGCTTTCGTCTGATCGAACGGCAGCCAGACGGCCAGGGTCAGCAGGGCGATCCCCGCAACCACTGGCACGAACACGGAGGCGACGCGGTCCGCGGTCTTCTGAATGGGAGCCTTGGAACCCTGCGCCTCGCGGACCAGGCGTATCATGCGGCCGAGCAGGGTCTGGT
>JAFGEX010000370.1 GCA_016931355.1 bacterium | reverse complement strand
TTTGCCGTTGCACCAGGGCTGCGCCGCAATCCATTCCACCGTATCGTATCCGTCCCTGTGGACCTGCCAGCCGTCCGAAAAGAAAAGGGAATCAGTTCCTCCGGATCCGTGGCGCCCGCGAAGGCTCTGGACGACCAGCGCATAATCGAAGAGATCCACCAGAAGCAGCAGTGCGCGGTCCTCCGTGTCGGACAGCCTGCCGTAAACGGAGCGCACCAGAATGACAGGCCACGGTCCTTTCGTGAAACCGGGCTGGTAAACGTCCGCCGAAACCAATACAGAATCGGACATCGGGATCTGGACCGGGATTTTGTTGAAAGCAGGGCTCTGTCCGGCTGATAGAAGAAGCAGAATGCCTGCAAATATGAATTTTTTCATCGGCAAGGTCGTTGCATCCTCCAGTCCCTGCGGGAAAGCAATTCTGTTTCAATAATATGATGAATCCGTGCCACACTTACAAGCGAAATGTGGCCTGAAAAGAAAATGAATGCGTCAGGCCGAAGGATTTTTAAATCTGACAGCGGGTGCATTCCCCTTAGGCTTACTGCGGGATCAGCGAGTGAATCCAAATGTCTTTTTCCTTAATCGATCGAAGATTCCCCGGCATCCCGCTCCCATGAGCTTCAAGCTGTCAGCGAAAGCATCCCCCGGGGCAAGCGGGAGCCTGTTCATGTTTTTTCCCCCGTAGATCGCGGACTTCCGACCCTGCGGCGGGATCTGCCATTACGGGATTGTCGTGGCGATCCTGGATCCGGTGCGCGACAGGGCGGCGACCGCTTCGATATGCCGGGTGTGCGGGAACATGTCCACGGGTTGCACGGCCTCCAGAGAATAATCCTGGGACAGGTGCTGAATGTCCTTGGCCAGCATGGGCGGATTGCAGGAAACGTAGAGGATCCTTGCCGGCTCGAGTTCGAGGATGTCCCGGATGGTTCGCGGGTGCGCGCCGCCGCGCGGCGGATCCAGGATCACGATGTCCGGCCTTGTCCCTCCGCGGCCGCGCAGGGCTTCCTTCATGTCCGCGCGGATGAATTCGATGTTTCCCGTCCCGTTGCTTTCCGCGTTGCGCCGGGCGTTTGCCACCGCGGACTCGATGACTTCGATCCCCACCACTCTCCGAACCCTGTCCGCCATGCATATCCCGATCGCTCCGGTCCCGCAGTACAGGTCGAACACGGTTTCATCGCCCCGGAAACGGCCCAGTTCGATCAGGGTTTCGATCAGGGTATCGGCCTGAAGCGTGTTGGTTTGAAAGAAGGAGGCAGGGGAGATCTCGAACATCTTTCCCAGGATTTTTTCGTGTATGAAGCCGGGCCCGTGAAGCACGCGCTCCGTTTCGCTCCAGGCCACCTGCCCGGTGCGGTCCGAGATCCCGTGAACGATCGTGGTGAGATCCGGAAAATCGCGGAGCAGCGATACGGCCATGCCGTCCACGCAGGCCGTCCCCCTGCTTCCCTCCCTTCCGGAAGTGATGATGTGCAGCATCCGTTCGCCGGTCCGGAATCCTTCCCGGATGATGAGAAATCTCCAGAAACCGGTATGGTCTTTCAGGTTGTACGGGTTGAGCCCGGATGCGGCCATGGCTTTCCGGCAGAGCCCCAGCAGCCTGTTCGCCTCCTGGGATTGGAGCAGGCAGGCTTCAATGTCCAGGATTTTGTCGAACCGGCGTGGCACATGGAGCCCGACGGCAAAGGAATGAGGATCTTCCAGCCCCGGACCGTCCGGCCTCCAATGGCGGTCCGAGCAGGTGAACTCCATTTTATTCCTGTACCCGAAGATGCGGGAGGCGGCCTTTGCGGGCATCACCCGTGCGTCCCGGATCCCGCCTATTCTCTGGAGGATTTCCACGATCTGGCCGGTCTTGGCTTCGACCTGGACAGGATACGCCAGGTGCTGGGCCTGACAGCCGCCGCAGGTGCCGAAATAGGGACATGGGGGGGTGATTTGGAAGGGGGAGGGCCTCAGCACTTCCGCGAGAGAAGCCTCGCCGTATTGTTTGCGCCTGCGGAGGACTTCCGCTTTGACGCGCTGGCCCGGGAGGGCCCTGTCCACGAACCAGACGAATCCGTCCTCGCGCGAAACGCCCCGGCATCCGAAGGCCAGGGATTCGATTTCAAGCTCGAGGATTTCCCGGCTTTTCATCGGGTTCTTTGATTTCCATGGCCGTGAACGTGACGCCCTCGGAAAGGTCGCCGGGATTGATGGGGGAGGAGCTTAGAAGCACGTGGATGATGGAGCCGTCTTTTTTCACGAAGCGCGTTTCAATGGAGCCGGTCCCTCTAGCCCGGATCTGCCGGTATTTCTCCCTGCCCACGCGTTCGAATTCCTCCTGGTCGGGATACAGCACGCACGCGGACCGGCCGATCAACTCGTCGCGCGAATAACCGGTCATCAGACAGAACCGGTCGTTGACTTCCTTCAGAATGCGGTTGACCACAACGCCTATGCCGATCGGGGCTGCGCGCAGGATGCTCGCAACCCTCGCCTCCCGAAGCCGCAGTTCCTCCTCGGCCATTTTCCTTTCCGTGATGTCCATCATCACGCCGTTGAGGCCGACGCAGCGGCCATCCGCAAACAGGGGATTGCTGGAAGCGTGTATCCAGATGTATCCACCGGACTTGGTGCGGATGCGGCATTCCGCCCAACCTTTTTTACCGGCCAGCCGCTGTTTCACGCTCTCCTCTATTTTCGCGAGGTCTTCCGGATGTATAAAATCCTTGAAATGCCTGCCCATGACCTCGGACTGCTGAAAGCCGGTCATGGCCTGAATGGCGGCGCTCGAGAATGTCACCTTCCCTTCCAGGTCCGTGGCGAAAACCGCTTCGTTGATCTGTTCGATGAGGTTCCTGTAATTTTCCTCGCTCGCCCGCAGTTTTTTATCCATCTGATGTCTGTACAGGGCGGAGTCGATATTGGAATACAGGTCCCTTTCCTGTATCGGCTTGTTCAGGTAGGCATAGGGCTCGGTCCTGCGGGCTGTTTCAACGGTACGGGCATCCGCGTTTGCGGTCATGTAGATGACGGGGATGTCGTATCTGTTCCGGATCTGACTGGCGGCCTCGATGCCGTCTATTTCACCGGGCAGGATGATGTCCATCAGGATCAAATCCGGTTGATGGACCTCGGTGAGTCTGAGCGCCTCCCTGCCTGAGGAGCAGACGGCGGCCACCTCGTAGTCAAAAGACTCCAGCATGTGCCGGATATCCATGGCAATGATGATTTCGTCGTCCACGACCAAAATCTTCGGTTTTGGCATGACGGATCACCTCTCCACAGGCGACAAAGTGTTCTTCCGGAAATATAAGCGTTTTGTGGCTCATGAACAAACTTTTTTTGCGCCCACCGGTTGTTTCCGGGCCGGAAAGGGGAGGGAAAAGGAGTATTCCCCGGCGGGGAGTCTGCCGGAGGGGGAACTCCCCCGGGCAGGTCCATCGGGACACGATTGAAGCTGTCAGCGAGCGCATCCCCGCAGCTTGCCGCGGGGGATGCGATTGCGTGGGAATAATGGATCCTGCCGATTGGAGATTTACCGAAAGCCTGCAGACGGTGGGCCTCAGATGATCCAAAGCAGGCGCGGCGGTTTGATCAGGGGACGGATCCGGGTTGAAAGCCTGGCTTCGTGTCGTCGAACAACCGTACGGTTTCTTCCTTGAGCAGGACCCAAAGCGAATAGATGCCGAGCGCGGTTCCGAACGGGATATTGAACAGGTTGATCACACCGAGTATCAGCCCGAAGAGGCGTGCCCAGGGCTTCATCTTGAGAAGGCCCCAGCCGCAGAGGATGCCGGGGAGCGTCATGATGATGAAGGCCCAGGCCATGACCGTGCCGATGATATTCAGAATGGCCATCACCTCTTCGTCCCCAGAGAGCAGGCCTGCGGAGGAGAGGATGGTGAAGATCAGGATGCCGGCCCCCAGCCCCACGATGTTGGAGGCAATATAGAGGATGCCGAGAAGGGTGACATGTCTTTTCATGGCTGGATCTCCCGTTTCAGAATAAGGCATAGATGAAGGGCGCCAGTGCGGATCCCTCAGTGAACACGATCAGCGCGCCCAGCAGGATGAGGAAAATGACGATCGGAGCGAGCCACCATTTCTTGCGGACCCTGAGAAATTGCCAGAATTCGGCCAGGATCGACAGTTTGGACATCATTCCTCCTTTGGTACTCAAAATTGTTCTTCGTACGACTTGCCTGCGTCGCGGGATTCGCTACGGTCAATCCAGTATGTGGCGGAACCGTCCCGGAATCCCGTATCCAGATGCTTTTTGCCGGACAGCCGGGTCAGCCTCCCGATCGGCGTGATGACGAAAAAATAGAGTATCGTCAGGATGAGGCGGGTCATGAACCATCCCAGCACCAGACCGATGTGGTAGAAGAGGATGAAGAGCGGCTTGAGCAGTTTGGGAACGGCGAGGCCGGATGCCAGGATCACCCCGGCTCCCGTGTAGAACCAGGGGAAAAGGCCGTTTCCGCGAATCCATTGCACCGTGGCGACGACGGCGAGTATCGCGGCAAGCCCGATTCCGAATTTTTTCAGTTCCTTCCGGTCATTCCATTTCGATCTGTCCATCATCCGCCTTCAGTCGAGTTCAAATGTTTTTTGCCAGTCCGCATGGTCCCTGAAGTCCGGTTGTCCGTTTTTCTCCAGGACAAAATTTCCGAGCACCAGGTTGTCCATTTCGGTGCGCATGAAACAGGTATATGCGTCCCCGGGCGTGCACACGATCGGTTCGCCGCGCACATTGAAAGAGGTGTTCACGAGCACCGGGCATCCGGTCTTTTCCTGAAAGGCGCGGATCAGCTCCCAGAACCGCGGGTGGGTTTCCCGGTGCACGGTCTGTATGCGCGCCGAGTAATCCACGTGGGTCACAGCCGGGATTTCCGAGCGTTTGACATTCAGCCGGTCTATGCCCCAGAGGCTTTTTTCGTCGTCCGTCATGGGCCTCTGCAGGGATTTTTTGACGTCCGCCACCAGCAGCATATACGGGCTGGGCCTGTCGATTTCGAAGAAACGGGCCGCTTCCTCTCCGAGAACGGCAGGCGCGAAAGGCCTGAAGGACTCCCGGTATTTGATTTTCAGGTTCATTCTTTTCTGCATGTCCGGTGAACGCGGATCCCCGAGTATGCTGCGGCTGCCCAGGGCGCGCGGACCGAATTCCATACGGCCCTGGAACCAGCCGATGACTTTTTCCTGCGTGAGCAGCCCGGCAACAGTTTGAATGAGGTCTCTGTCCCCAAGCTCCCGGTAGGGGATGCCGCGGCTTTCCAGAAACGTCCGGATCTCATCGGCCGTATATTCAGGCCCGAGAAAGGATCCGTTCTGGCGGTCCAGGGCTTCCGGAACAGGACGCCCCTTGCCGAGAACCTGATGCCATGCAGCCAGGGCTGCGCCGATCGCGCCTCCGGCGTCGCCCGCAGCCGGCTGAATCCAGATGTCCTTGAAAAGATTTTCCCTGAGCATTTTTCCATTGGCCACGCAGTTCAAGGCCACGCCGCCGGCCAGGCAGAGGTTTTCTGCGCCGGTCAGGCTTTTTGCAAAGCGCGCCATGCGCAGCATGGCCGTCTCCGTGACATCCTGGACGCTGCGGGCCAAATCCATGTCCTTCTGGGTGAGCCGGGATTCAGGCTTGCGCGGCGGGCCGCCGAACAGGTCGTGAAAGCGTCGGTTGGTCATGGTCAATCCGGCGGCATAATGGAAATAGCGCATGTTCAGGCGGAAGGAACCGTCCTCCTTCAGGTCGATGAGATGATCCAGGATGGTCTGGACGTATTTGGGCTCTCCGTAGGGCGCCAGGCCCATGACCTTGTACTCTCCGGAGTTGACCTTGAATCCCGTGTAATAGGTAAAGGCCGAGTAGAGCATGCCCAGCGAATGGGGGAAATGGATTTCCTTCAGCAGCCGGATGTCCCTGCCTTCCCCGATTCCGATGCTCGTGGTCGTCCATTCGCCCACTCCGTCTGCAGTCAGAATGGCCGCCTTTTCGAATGGCGAGGGATAGAAGGCTGCTGCCGCATGGGACATGTGATGTTCGGAGAAGAGAATACGCCCTTTGAGGCCTTTCATTTCATCTTCGATATGGGACTTGAGCCAGAGCTTCTGCTTGATCCACAGCGGCATGGCCTTGATGAAGGAGCCGATTCCGGCCGGAGCGTAATGGAGATA
Source organism: bacterium (assembly GCA_016931355.1). Classification (GTDB taxonomy): domain Bacteria; phylum Zhuqueibacterota; class QNDG01; order QNDG01; family JABMRT01; genus JAFGEX01. Next base: position 6,082 of record JAFGEX010000370.1, on the reverse strand, counting down.
GGTCTCGAGAAGCCGCTCGAATTTCAGGAACGGCTTGTCGTAGAAAACCACAAAATCGATATCCTCAGGTTTCAGACGTGCTGCGTCGAGGCAGAATCGGATGGCACGGCGGGGAAAACGGTAATCATGCTTTATCCTGGTGAAACGCTCTTCCTGGGCCGCAGCGAGGATTTCACCGTCTCTCACGAATGCCGCGGCGGAATCATGGTAATACGCGGATATGCCCAGAATGTTCATGTCTGACTCCAGAAGGATGCCGATACCCTCTGCCATGGGAAAAACCTTGTGAATATACATGAATTCCTGAATAATCTCAAGCACAAAAAATACATTGATTCAGCCTCACTTTTTCATTAAATTTATTGCCTGTGATCGTCAGACCGGAGAGGTGGCCGAGTTGGCTGAAGGCAACCGCCTGCTAAGCGGTTGTAGGGGCTTAAACCTTTACCGCGGGTTCGAATCCCGCCCTCTCCGCGAAACCGTAAGTGTTACAACAGCGCCGGACATCTTTTTGTTCCCTTTTGGGAACAGCCCGGCTGCAGCCTGAATAGGGGAGAGTCGGGGCAACGGGCAACATCTGTGTGGCTGTTGCTGAGAATGAGGGAAGCGGCATTCGCGGAACAGACCATGGTCCTGTTTTTCCGCGAAGGAAAAAACGGGCAGCAGATTCCAGTCTTTTTTCTGCTCATGGAGAGCTAGACCTAACTGGCAAGGCATCGGTCTTGAAAACCGACGGGCGAAAGCCCTTGGGAGTTCGAATCTCCCGCTCTCCGCGAGGAAGATTACCGGCCCCGGGGCGAAGCCCGGGGGCCACCCCGGGGTGGATAAGAGTACCCTGCAGCTACCAAAGGGAGAATGCTGGCTGACCGATTCATTTTTTTATTCTTGACTGCAGAGATTTTTTTTAATATATTGCGTGTGCGCTAACGCACCCTGGAGGAAGGTTGACCACAATCTATGAAATTGCGAAGAGGGCCAAGGTTTCCATCGGCACGGTTGACCGCGTTCTTCATAAAAGGGGGCGAGTGTCTAAAGAAACGGAAGAAAAAGTACGCCAGATCATTCTCGAATTGAATTACAAACCGAGCGTTTATGCAAGAGGACTCGCCCTTTCAAAGACATATCTGTTCGGCATACTGATGCCGGAACCCACTCAGGACGGCTGTTTCTGGCAGTTGCCCGAAGTGGGCATCCGGAAGGCCCAGAACGAGCTCAAGGTGTACAACATAGAGATCAAGCATTTTTTTTACGATAAATATTCCATCCATTCGTTCCAGCAGGCATGCGCTTCCATCCTGGCCCATCCGGAAACGTTTGATGGTTTGCTGATCGCCCCGGTTCTCTCCCGTTTTGCTGAAGATTTCATCAAAAATATTCCCCATAACATCCCGTATGTTTTTTTTGATTCCTATCTTCCGAATGTGGACTGCCTGACCTTCATCGGGCAGAAATCCTTCCAGAGCGGCGTCCTCTCCGGGAAACTCATGAGCATTCTGGTCGGCCGCGATGCGACGATCGCGGTCATCCGCATCCTGCCTGAGGATTATCATCTCGAGGACCGGGTAGGGGGTTTCCAGTCCTTTTTCAGCCAGGACCCGGGCATCCGCATCCGGGTGTACGAGGCAGACCTCATGAAGGGCCAGGAGGCGATTCATGCAGTCACGCGCCGCATCCTGGAAGAAAACGGGGATCTCGGCGGCTTGTTCGTGCCCAGCGCCTGCACGGGAAACGTCGCGGAATTCATCCATTCCAGAAACGGCCAATCGCCCATCCGCCTGATCGGATATGATCTCACTGATGAGAACATCCGCTTCATGAAGGAAGGGGTGATCGATTTTCTCATCAGCCAGAGGCCGGAGATTCAGGGCTACCGGGGCATCCACGCGCTGTACAGGCACGTGGTGCTCAAGGAAGCCATTCCCAGGGAAATGATTCTTCCGATCGATATCGTGACGCGGGAGAACATTGATTATTACATCAATGAGATTGTCTGAACGCAATCGGGAAAGGAAGAGGACATGAATACCTTTCAGTTCATGGATTGGGCCTTCCTGGGCCTGTATTTCCTCGTCGTCCTGGGCATCGCCTGGTGGGTGGTTCTGCAGAAACAGAAAACATCCGCGGACTATTTTCTGGCCAGCCGGCATATCGGGTGGTACATCATCGGCGGCTCCATCTTTGCGGCCAATATCGGATCCGAGCATGTGGTCGGTCTGGCCGGTACGGCTGCCAAGACCGGCGTGGCCATGAGCCATTACGAACTGCACGCCTGGTGTGTTCTGCTCCTCGGATGGGTCTTCGTACCCTTTTACATGCGGAGCAAGGTTTTCACCATGCCGGAATTCCTGGAGAAACGCTATTCTCCGGCCGCCCGATGGGTTCTGTCCGTCATTTCCCTCCTGGCCTACGTGCTGACCAAGGTGTCCGTCACCGTATATGCCGGCGCCATCGTGCTGCAGGCCGTAGTCGGCATTGATTTCTGGACCGCGGCCCTGCTGGTGGTGCTCGTCACGGGCCTGTATACCGTGCTTGGAGGGCTCAAGGCCGTTGTTTACACGGATGCGATCCACACGGTCGTCCTGCTGCTCGGTTCCATGGCCCTGCTCTTTATCGGATTGTTTAAAATCGGCGGCTGGTCCGGGCTCATCAACACCGTGGGCAAGGATCATCTGAACCTGTGGCTGCCCCTGAGCCATCCGGATTTCCCCTGGCTCGGTATGCTCCTGACGCCCCCGATTGTCGGATTGTGGTACTGGTGCACCGATCAATGCATCGTGCAGCGCACCCTGGCCGCTAAGGATGAAAAAGAGGCAAGGCGCGGGACCATTTTCGCCGCGTTTCTGAAACTGACGCCTTTCTTCATCTTCATTCTCCCGGGCGTGATTGCATACGGCCTTGTCAAGACGGGTAAACTGGAGCTCCAGGTCGCGGACATGGCTTTCCCGACCATGGTGAAGGCCCTGCTCCCCATCGGCATCCGGGGCCTGGTCGTGGGCGGCATGCTGGCGGCCCTGATGAGCTCCCTGGCAGCCGTGTTCAATTCCTGCTCCACGCTCTTCACCATGGACATTTATAAAAAGTTAAGGCCGAAGACCGATGAACGGCAGTTGATCCACGTCGGCCGGATCGCCACAACGGTCGTGGTCGCGCTGGGTATCGCGTGGATCCCGCTCATGAAAAATTTTTCCACGGAGCTCTATCATTACCTCCAGACCATTCAGGGTTACCTGGCTCCTCCGATTGCATCCGTTTTCCTGCTCGGCCTTTTCTGGCCGCGCATCAACGCTAAGGGAGCCCTGACCGCGCTGATAACCGGATTCGTCTTCGGCATGTCCAAGATGACGGCCGACCTTCTGTTCAAGGATTCCACGATCGGCTGGCTCAGCGGGATCTCCAACATGAATTTTCTCTATTTTGCGCCGATTCTGTTCCTGTACTGCGTCGCGATCATGATCATCGTCAGCATGTTCACGGCGGCTCCGAAGAAGGCGCAGCTGAACGGCCTGACCTATTCCACGACCGTGGCCGAGGACAAGGCCGCATCACGGGCAACCTGGAACAAGACGGATGTCATTCTCTCCATCATCGTTGTTGCGGTGATCGCTGTGGTGCTGATCTACTTCTCGCCGCTTGGAGTGGCGAAATAAAGTTCGGGATGACGGGCCTCCGAGCACCGGCGTCGTGGTAACAAGGCCTGCATCCCCATTTATTCCATTTTTCAATGGAGGAGTTTCAAATGTCCGTAAAAGTCGTATTAGGGAAAAAGGAATATTTCCCGGGCATCGGGAAAATCCCTTTCGAGGGCCCCGATTCAGACAATCCCCTGGCGTTCAAGTACTACGACGAGAACCGCGTTGTGGCCGGGAAATCCATGCGGGATCATTTCCGGTTTGCCGTCGCTTACTGGCACAGCTTCTGCGGAGCCGGGTCGGATCCGTTCGGACCGGGGACCATAACCTTTCCATGGGATCACGGCCAGGAACCCATGCAGATGGCCAGGGACAAGCTGGATGCAGCATTCGAATTCATCACCAAACTCGGCATCCCGTTCTACTGCTTTCATGACCGGGACATCGCGCCCGAAGGCGGGGATGTTCGGGAATCGTGGAAGAATCTCGAGGACATCACGGCCTTGGCCAAAAAGAAGCAGGAAGAATCCGGTGTGCGTCTGCTGTGGGGCACGGCCAATGTGTTCGGGCACAAGCGATACATGAACGGCGCAGCCACCAATCCGGATTTCGCCGTTCTGACGCATGCCGCAGCCCAGGTCAAGGCGGCCCTGGAGGCCACCGTGGCGCTCGGCGGGGAAAATTACGTGTTCTGGGGCGGCCGCGAGGGATACTACACCCTGCTCAACACGGACATGAAACGCGAACAGGAGCATCTCGGCCTCTTCCTGCAGAAGGCGCGCGACTACGGCCGGAAGATCGGATTCAAGGGCACTTATCTCATCGAGCCCAAGCCCATGGAGCCGACCAAGCATCAGTACGATTTTGATTCGGCCACAGTGATCGGATTCCTGAGGCAGTACGGCTTGGCCGGCGATTTCAAGCTCAACATCGAGAACAACCACGCCACCCTGGCCGGCCATACGTTCGCGCACGACATCCAGGTGGCGGTGGACGCGGGGCTTTTCGGAAGTCTGGACGTGAACCAGGGGGATCCGCACAACGGCTGGGACACGGATGAATTCCTGCACAATCTGTACGATGCAGTGGAGATCATGCTGGTGATCCTGCAGGCCGGCGGGCTTAAGAGCGGCGGCATGAATTTTGACGCGAAACGGCGGCGCAGTTCCACGGATCCGGAAGATCTCTTTATCGCGCATATTTCTTCCATGGACACGCTTGCCCGGGGGCTTCTCATCGCGGACAGCATCCTCACCCAATCTCCTTATCTCAAGATGAGGAAGGAAAGGTACTCAAGCTACGATTCCGGGAAGGGCGTGGCCTTTGAGCGCGGCGAGCTGGATCTGGAAAAACTGGCGGATCTGGCCGTCAAGGCGGGCGAGCCCGCTCTCATCAGCGGCAAGCAGGAGTTGTACGAAAGTCTGATCAACCGGTACATCCACTGAACCGCAGAACCATGGCAACAACACGGATGGAGGACCGGATCAGGTTTCCATCCGTGTTTTTTTTCGGTCTGTTTCCGGGAGAGAGCGCCGGATCCATCGGCAGACCGGTTTTCGGAAAGACCGACTCTATGCCGGCGGATTTCGCAGCGTTTCTGAAGCTGCGGCAGGAGGGAAATTTTTGTCCGGCTGCCGGCAGCGGATGAGTCCGGGTGCAGGCGCATTCCCCGCAGCTGAACCGCTGATCCGTATGACGGTTATGCGGCGCAAGCTTCAAATGCCAATCTGATTGAAACGGACGGAGGAAATCATGAAAGGATTTTTCGCCGGGCTGGATGTCTCCACGCAGGGCTGCAAGCTGGTCGTCATCGATTCCGGATCCGGGAAAGTGGTCCTGGTCGAATCGGTGAATTATGATTCGGATCTGCCGAAGTATGGTACCCGGAACGGCGTCCGGCAGGGCGTGCCCGAAGGGGTGAGCGAATCCGACCCGCAGATGTGGATCGATGCGGTGTCCATCCTTTTCGAAAAACTCGGCGGATCGGGCGTCCCCCCTGCGGATATCCGGTGCATTTCCGTTTCCGGGCAGCAGCACGGCCTGGTGGCGCTCGATGCCGCGGGCATGCTGACACGCCCCTACAGCAAGCTTTGGAACGATTTTTCGACGCAGGAGGAATGCGGGATCCTGACCGAAAAGACGGGCGGCGTCAAGGCCATGATCCGGGAGGTGGGCAACAGTCAGCGCACCGGATACACGGCCCCCAAGATTTTTCACATGTTCCGTCACGAGCCCGAGTACTACCGGAAAACCGCGACTTTTTTTCTCGTCCATAATTTCATCAACTGGCACCTGACCGGGGGAAAGCGGAGCGGCGTGGTTGTCATGGAGCCCGGCGACACATCCGGCATGGCGCTCTGGAATCCCAAAACGGGGAAATGGTCGAAAAGAGTCATTGATGTGATCGACCCGGGGCTGGCCGCGAAGCTCCCGGCGGTCAAGCCGTCTGATCA
>JAFGEX010000369.1 GCA_016931355.1 bacterium | reverse complement strand
GTGAATGAGGTGTCGCAGTAAGGCGTGTTCAGTCTGTATTTCTTCCCATCCTTCAGTCTTTCCGTTTCGAGATAAATATGATGATCGCACGGATCCGCCTGCGTCGCATAGCGGAAAACCGCCTTTGCTGGTTTGCCGCTGATGAGCCATTTTGACGCATCGTCGATGGAGGCCTCCTTCACATCCAGGGTGTCTCCGGTGAAGAAAAGGACCAGCGCTTCATTCGAGGCTGTGCGAATCTCGCGCAGGGTGAGTTTGGCCTCAGCGCCGTGGAATGCGAGCAGGACGAATACCGTGATCAGGACTGTTTTCAATCTTTGAATCATGACTCCACCTTTCTATTGCTGTCGTGGAACCCCGGACTGATTGGCCCCGGCATTGGACCAGGCCTGTTGGACACCGGGATCCACCCCGGGATGTCCGGCGTCGATCCCGGGGTCCGGTCAGACCTTGACGAACAGGTATCGAAGGACAAACAGAAGCGCGACCAGGATGGTCAGCCAGTTTGCCTCTTTCCTTTTGCCGGACAGGAGCTTGATGACCGGATACGCGATGAATCCCATGGCAAGCCCGTCGTGTATGCTGTAGGAAAGAGGGATTCCGGCGAGTACGAGAAATGCCGGAATCGCCTCGGAATAATCGTCCCATTCAATCTTGCGGATGTTCCGGGCTATCATGGCGCCCACCACTACCAGAGCCGGCGCCGTGATGGGGGCGTAGCGGCCGACCATCCCGACGACCGGCGTGAAAAAAAGAGCCAGGAGAAACAACAGGCCCGTGACCACGGAGGTGAGGCCTGTGCGGCCTCCGTACTCTACGCCCACCGCGCTTTCGATGAAGGAGGTGACCGTGCTCGTGCCGGTGCAGGCGCCGGCCACGGTTCCAACCGCGTCCGACAGGAGTATCCGGTCCGCATCCGGAAGGGTGTTGTTCTTCACGATGCCCATCTGTTCTCCCACTCCGATCATGGTCCCCATGGTGTCGAAAAGATCCATAAAGAGAAAAACGACGATGAAGGGGAGGAGGGAAAAATTCAAGGCCGAACGGATGTCGAGGCTGAAAACGGCGTTGTCCGCTGGAAGCCCCAACACCCCTTCGAAATGGATTTTGCCTGCAGCGAGGGACAATGCGGCGGAGAGCAGAATGCCCCAGATGATCGCGCCGCGCACTCTGCGCGCGAACAGAACCGTGGTCATCAGCAGGCCGAAGAAAAAGACGAGCAGATCCGTATCCAGGAGATTGCCGTTGAAGCGCAACAGCGTCCCCGGCGCTTCCTGGATCACGCCGCCGTTCCTGAGCCCGATGAATGCGATGAAAAGCCCGATGCCTGCGGCAATGCCGTTCTTGAGGCTGGGGCTCACCGCGTCGATCAGGATTTTCCGGAATTTGAACAGGGAGAGGAGGAGGAAGAGAATCCCTGAAATGAAAACGATGCCGAGCGCTGTGCGCCAGGGTTCGGCAAATCCCATGGCGGACAGGGCCATGATGACGGTCACAAAGAAGAAATTTTCGCCCATGCCCGGCGCCTGCGCGATCGGATACCGGGCATACAGGCCCATCAGGATCGTGGCGATCGCCGCGGAAATGCAGGTCGCTGTCATGGCCGCATCGGAGGAGAGCCCGGTCGGATTACCTGCGAAGTCCTTTGAAAGAACGGCCGGGTTGACGAATATGATATAGGCCATGGTGAGAAACGTAGTCAGTCCGGCCATGGCCTCGGTCCATGCCGTCGTGCCCTTTTCGGACAACCGGAACCATTTTTCGAGCATGCGGCGCTCCTTCAAAAGAATTTTTCTATTTTATCAATTTTTTATTGATTTGTCAATTTCAATTTTCAAGGAGGAGAAGGACGGTGTGGAAAAACTGCCACAAATTTTTTTTAAGCGTGGATCATCGCGTCTCCACGCGGCCGGTCCGGTAGTCGAGTTCCGAACCGTTCTTGCTGTGCGGGATGAGAAACACGGCCAGCATGACGATCGCGGCGAGGATGACAGGCCAGCGGCGCGGCTTTTTCCGGTTCGCAATCCAGGCGAGAAGCCAGAAGAGGGAGGAAATAAGGACTTTGTTGTCCGTCAAATCCCTGCCGACCGGCCAGCCCGACCAGAACGCGCCGAAGGCAAATTTCTGCACAAGCGGGCCGAGGACCAGCCCGCCGAGAACGAACAGGGCCAATGTCAGGCCGGTCCATTTCCGCAGGCCGCAGGATCCGGCCAGGGCCATCAATCCTGTTGCGCTGGACAGGAGCATGGCTGCAAAGATGAAGACGATATGCGGGATCAGCAGCCAGGCAGGCACATCGCCCTTGAAGCGGATGATTGTGCGCTCCGCCTCCGGGATGAGAAGGACGTCATCCCCGTTGAAGACCTGAACCTGATACTCGATTTTTCCCGCAGGAGGCTGGGGGGGAAGATCCGCCGTGAGCGTCCCCCCGCTGCGGGTGAAGTCCAAAGTGTCCCAGGGCATCTCCGTCGGATATTGCCGGTATATGAGCTTACCGTAGAGAGGCTCCGGAAGGTCCAGGCGGATTGGGCAGGGCCTGCTGCTGCTGTGGGAGCGGGGCAGCGTGAAAGGGATCTCCGTTCCCTGATGATCGAGGATCAGGCGTTTGGGATAAGTCGGCCCGCTCCGACGCTGGTGAGAGGAGACGGCCAGGGTGATGAGAACCGATAAAATCCAAATGAAGGTTTTTTTCATGACAGGGCCGAGCTTACATCTTTTCGCGGGATTGAAGCGCCCCGGCAGTGAGCTGTCGGGGAATCTTCAATCTGTAAGGTAAAAGACATTGATATGCGCTCGCTTACCCCGGGTCAGGGCTCGGGGCAGGCCCCGCGGCAAGCCTCAGGGGAATGCGCTCGCTGTCCGATTCAAAGCTGAAGCAACAAATCCATGGTCGAATCCTCCCGCCTGACCGTCACCACAACGCTCTGTCCCTGCTTCAGTTCTCTGAGGCGCGACATGTAGTCATAAACATTGCCGACCGGTTTTCCGTCAACGGCCGTGATGGCGTCTCCCTTTCGGATGCCTGCATGGAATGCGGGACGGCCTGGATTCACGAACTGCACAGGCATGCCGTCCGCGCCGCTGTAGGTCACATCCGGCATCAGGCCGAATGTGATGCCGCCCGTTCGGCTCAGGGACGACATCCGGACCTTGGGCCCGGCATCCTGAAACACGAACTTCTCCCCGTCCGCGGCAGCCATGACCAGATCGGCTGTGAATTCCAGAACGCTCCGCATCCCTTCAAAACGGATGTCCGCCGCGACATCCTCGGGCGTATGGTAATCCGGATGCGCGCCTGTTGATAGGAAAAGAACCGGCACATCCTTGGCATAGAAGGATGCATGATCGGAGGGACCGAATCCCTCCGGGAATGTCTTAATCTGAAACCTGCGGGGTTTGTTCAGTTGATCGAGAAACGCATCGTGAGTCGGTGAAGTGCCTGTGCCGCCGATCTGCAGGATGCTGTCCGGAGGCAGGCGGCCGATCATGTCGAGGTTGACCATCAGGCTGACCTTCCCGAGATCCACCAGCGGATTCTCCGTGAAATGGCGGGAACCGACCGTACCCATCTCCTCGGCTCCGAAGGCAAGAAAGAGGATGCTGCGGGCCGGTTTCAGGGCAGCCAGCTTTTCGGCCAGCTCGATGATCCCTGCGACGCCGGACGCATTGTCGTCCGCGCCCGGGTGAACGGCTGTCGTGTCCGGTCTGCGGGAGCCGCTTCCGGGCCCGCCCAGGCCGAGATGATCGTGATGGGCGCCCACAACAACGTACTCCTCCTTCAACTCAGGATGGCTTCCTTCCAGAACCGCGGCCACGTTGGAGGTTCCGGTCCTTTTAAATTGCAGGTCCACTGAGGCTTCCAGTATTCCGAGAGGCGGAACGGAGACAGGCCCCTTGCGTTCGTTTAATCCGGATTCCAGATCCAGCACGGTTTTTCCGGATCCGGAGAGCCATCGATCGGCCAGGCTGCGTTTTACATGAATGACCGGGATGCGGATGGATGCGGTGCGCTCCTTCAGGCTGACCAGGACGTCCCTGTCATCCGCCTCCCTGCCTGAAACGAAAATGACGCCTGCCGCGCCGCGGTCAAAGGCTTTCAGCGCCTTGCCGCGGTCCGTCGCGTGATTGATATAGGGTGAGTTCGCGGCCTGGGATTCCGGGCTGGATCTCAAAATCAGAACCCATTTCCCCCTGGCGTCCAGTCCGTCGAAATCGTGCCAGGACAGGCTGTCCGTATCGAAATCGAATCCGTAACCTCCGAACACGACGGGGGCTTTCACGGATCCGTTGGCGGAGAAGGGGAAGGGCATGAAATCCTCAGCGATGCGGAAATCATTGCTCTGCCAGTTCAGGGCATTGCCCGGGCCGGGTTGAATTTCGGTGACGACTTCGAAGGTCTGAAGACCGTCCTTTCCGAGCAGCCGCAAACCTGCATCGGCCAGGTTTTCCGCAATGTACGCGGTTGTTTTGCGGTCACCTTCCGTACCGGGGTATCGTCCCTGCAGTTCATCCGACGCCAGGTATTCCAGATGCTCCCGGAGTTCCCGGACGGTGATGGCAGGGTCGGTTGCAGAGAGGCTGCCGGTGAAAGCGGCTGCCAGTATGGCGAAGGCGATCAGACGGTTTTTCAAGACAATCCTTTCATTCAATCTGACAGCGAGCGCATTCCCCGCGGCTTGCCGCGGGGTAAGCGAGCGAGCAAACGGTAGCCCGCGAATAGGGCGGCTTCATCGGCGGCTTTTTGGCCGCCTATTTAAAAGGCGCTTTTTGCGCCGGCCGGTTGACTACCTGAGAATCCCGTGCGGAGCATGGGATTCGAAGATCAATTGAAATGTCTTCTTCCGTGCAGATCGAAGATTCTTTGCCTCCGGCTGCCCGGGAGCTTCCGTTGTTGACAGGTTGAATCCTGCAGGCATCAGGCTGTCCGGGAGGTTTTGCATGCTGCATACTGTCCGGCGGTTCACCGGATCAGCGTCATCTTGACCATGCTGCTGCCGGTGATCCGGTCCCCAACTCTGGCGGTGATCTGCGCCACGAAGATGCCCGAAGGCTCGCCCGTGCAGTTAATCGTCAGTTCATGCGTTCCAGGGGAATAATATCCGCGCGAAGCACGAACCAGACGGCCGGTGCTGTCCAGCACCCTCACATCCACGGCTGCATCCCGCCCGAGGGTGAACCGTATCTTTGTCTCCGGATTGAAGGGATTGGGATAATTTCCCTCCAGCCTGAAATCCGGATGCGCAGCCTGATGCCCTATTACAGACGTCGGTGTTTCCCGGGCGCCCTCCAGGATCCAACTGCCGATGGTCTGGTTGTCGCCGTCATTTAAAACACCGTAAGGCGGCATGCGGCCGCCCTTTTCAGGTTTCGGATTGATTTTGTCCCAAAGCGGGCTGCCTGCCGTGTCGCCGGGGGCCACGATCGTTTTCCCATACTGAGTACCTATGCTCGACAGGGTTACTGCGTATCCGGTCAGGGTCACGCCGCTCGTGCCGCCGTGGCACGATGTGCAGCGGGCGTTGAAAACCGGCTGCACGGCTGTCTGGTAATCCACCTGCCCGAATACGGCACACGAACACATCAGAGTAAATATCCCCGCCTTTTTGAACATACAACCTCCCCCTACCCGGCCGTTTCTCGGTCGGGCGGATTTGTGACCATTGTGAGATGATGAATCGGCCGGTTAAAAAGATACGGATTTCAGTCCCTGATCGGAGAACCGGCTGCAGCGTTGATCCTGATGTAGATCCGGTCAGGATTTTTTCCCCTCCAGTTTGAAAATCCGGTATGCCCAATCAGCCAGCCGGGGAAAATGATTGTTGAGAAAACTGATGATGAACAGGATGGGCGGCACAATGACCTCGGCCTTGTTCCTCCGGATGCCCCTGATCATGGCATGGACGACTTTTTCCGGAGGCATTTTGGACGATATGCCCGGCACCTTGATGGATTCGATCATCGGCGTATCCACGCGTGCCGGGAAAATGGAAGTGACACGGATTTTATACGGCCTCAGTTCCTGGCGCAGCGCGTCCCCAAAACGTTCCAGGGCGGCCTTGGAGGCAGCGTACGGGCCGTCTCCGACAATGGCCTTCTTGGCGCCCAGGCTGTTGACGATCACGATGTGGCCGCTGCCCCGTTTTTTCATCCCGGGAAGCACGCTTCTCACTGCGTGCAGGACACCGTAAAAATTCACGGCCATGGCTTCCTCGAAGGCCTGCAACGGGACCTCGTGGCTGGCCTCCTGTATGTATTTCCCCGCATTGGCGATCAGGATGTCGATCCCGCCCCATTTTATCATCGTCTCTTCTGATGCTTTCCGCATGTCTTCCAATGAATGGACATCCCCCTTGACGGCCAGGGCCCGGCCGCCGGTTTTTTCGATTTCCTCCTTCAGGGACATGAGCTTTGCCTCGTTTCTCGATACGAGGGCGACCCGCGCGCCGAGCCCGGCAAGCGTGCACGCAGCAGCCCGGCCGATACCGCTCGAGGCCCCGGTGATGAGGATGACCCTGTCCCTGAAGAACTTTTTATCGTTCATATCCGCCGCCGTTGTCTGGTGCTTCCAGTCCATGATAATTTAGTAAATTCTGTTTCAATGTCAAGCGCCGGATGTCAGACCCGTTCCGGCCGGTTACCGGCATTGGGGGATGCGCGCATTCAGCTCTGCAGCAAAGGCCCGCATCCTGGATTGCATTTCTTCCGTTTTTTCAGGATGCCGCCCGGCCAGATTGACGGATTCTTCGGGATTCCGTTCCAGTTGATACAGCTCGGGTTCCGTGTACCGGCCTCCCGCATCCCCCTCTTTCAGAAAATCGGACATGCGGAGCTTCCAGGGCCCTTTGCGGAGCGCTTCGAGATATTCCCCCCGGAAATAGAAAAATTCCCGCTCCGGGAGGGAAGCGTTGCCCTGCAAGGCGGGCAGGAGATCCGTTCCGTCCAGGATGCGGTCTTTTGGAAGAGGGACGCCCGCAGCGGCCAGTACGGTCGGCAGTACATCCAGGGCCGAGGCCGGATCTGCAAGAACGCTTCCAGCCGGGAGCACGCCGGGCCAGCGAACCATGCACGGGACGCGCATGCCTCCTTCCCAGGTCGTGGATTTTGCGCCTCGAAGCAGGCCCGGAGAACCCGCATGCCACGGTTCGATGCCGTTTTGCAGCATGCGGGCCGGCATGTTGCACCACGGGCCGTTGTCGCTTGCAAACAGAACCAGCGTATTCCGGTCCAGACCGTTCTCCTCAAGGGTCCTGATGATCTCCGCAACGCTCCAGTCGATTTCTTCGATGACATCACCGTACAGGCCCGCCCTGGAGCGCCCCTGAAAATCAGCGGACGCGGCAACAGGCAGGTGGGGCATGGAATAGGCCAGGTAGAGGAAGAAGGGATCCTTTCCGGATTCACGGATGAATCGAACCGCTTCGCCTGTATAGCGCTGCGTCAGCATGGCCTGATCCACGGGCGCGTCCTGAGGTTCGTCATTGCGGTACAGCCTGAGCGGCCGGTCCGTGTCCACCCACGGCCGTATCATGTCGTTGCTGTAAAGCAGGCCGAAATAGGAATCGAATCCCCTGGATGTGGGCAGGAATTCCCTGCGGGCATGCCCCAGATGCCATTTCCCGATGCAGGCCGTTCTGTACCCGGCCTGTTTCAGGTCATCCGCCAGGGTTTTCTCGGAAAGATTCATGCCGTTTTCAGATTCGGGCATCAGCACGCGGGGAAGTCCCGTTCGAAGGGCATAGCGGCCCGTCAGAAGCGAAGCGCGCGAAGGCGTGCACGTGGGCGCAGCCGCGTAAAAGGAGGTGCAACGCACCCCCTGTGCAGCGAGCCGGTCCAGGCCGGGCGTCCGGATGACCGGATGTCCGAAGCATCCCGCGTCGCCGTATCCCATGTCGTCCGCGAACAGGATGACGATGTTCGCCCTTCGCTGCGTCTTTCCATCCGAACATTTGCCCGAAAGCAGCGCAAGGCTTGCCCATGCTGCCGTATCCAGGAACAGCCGGCGGTCCATGATGCCTCCTTTCAAATGATCCTTGCAGGGAGCTTCGAGCCTCCCGGCGCTGCCTGCATCGCGGCCCATCGACCTGCTGTTCGCCGGCCGCCCCTTTCATTTCTTCTTACTCCGGACCTGCAGGAGAGCGCCGGTCCCCGTGAATGATGGCCGGGATTTGGACGGGAATGGCGGCCTTTGATCCGGTCCCGCTATATCCCGCTTCTCAAAGCGTCAATCTGTTCCGGCGAGGGCTTGTTGGGAATCACGGCGATTGTCTCCTTGCCGTATTCGAAAATTTCTTTGTCATCGGAGGTCACCTCTCCGATGATCTCGGCATATTCGGTCTTGGACCTGACGGCCTGGAGCACGTCGTCCGCGGATTCCGGGGCTGTGTGGACCACATAACGCGCCTGGGTTTCGCAGATCAGGATTTCCTGCGGCGTGATGTTCTTGATGGAAACCGGGACTTTGGACAGATCGATCCTGGCTCCCAGGCCTCCGTACCGGGCCGATTCGCAGATGGCGGCTCCGATGCCTGCAGCTCCCAGGTCCGAGCAGGTCTTGATTTTGCCTGTTTCGAACGCAGCCATGGCCGCGTCCAGGGCGGTCTTCTCCTCCTTGAACAGCGCGACGGCCGGCCGCATCTCATTCACCAGCCCGGCTCTGAAAAGCGTGTCGTTTCCGTCGTTGCCCGTGACGCCGATGATGATGATTTTGTCTCCTGCTTTTTTGGCCGGTTTGGTCAGGGGCTTTTTCGTGACCAGTTTTCCGATCACGGAAACCACGACCGCAGGCACGATGTCTGAGAAGGAGGTGGAGAATCCGCCCCCGACCACGAACACGCCCATGGTCGCGCACATGTCGCGCAATCCCCTGACCATGATGTTCAGCCTTTCCTGGCTGGTCATGATCTTGCACTTGCCGCAGTCGCAGCGTCCCTTGAATCCGCACGGTCCGACAATGACCTCCTGGTCCAGGGGCCGGGTGCCGATGAAATCCAGGAGGAAAACCGGCCTGCCGCCCATGGCGACCACGTCGCGCATCGCGCCTCCGGCTCCTGTGGCAGCCGCATCATATGGCCTGGGCACGCAGGGGGAGCAATGACTTTCCATCTTGGCCACCACAAAACCCTTCATGCCCGGGATTTGAAAGACCGCGGCGTCGTCGTTTTTTTCGGGCCCGATCGCCAGGGCTCCGGGCCAGAGCTTGTCCACTTCGCGGTTCAATTCCTCGAAGCTCTTGAAATCGATCACCTTGTCGATGTTGTGATGCAGATGGACGAACAATCCGTGCATCAGGGCTTTTTCTGTCGTGTTCATTCTTCCTCCCTGTTGTTTGATCGAGCAATCGGTCGAGTCTCCCCAAGCTTATATCGGTCATCCCATGACGGATACGAGAGTGTGATGTTCATGAAGTCCGTGCTAACAGAAGACGTGTTTCCATTGTAGCAAATTTTTTCGAAAAAATCCAAACATTACCACGGCGGAAAGCCGTCAGTTCTTCTTCGGATACGGCGGAACAGGCGGAATCCCTTGATCCCAGGTTTTCAACTCTGCCGTCAGCTCTTCGATGGCCCTGTTCAATTGCTCGTCGATCCCGGCATATTCTTTGCTTGGATCGTTGTCCACAACGATGTCAGGTTCCACGCCATGCCCTTCGATGATCCATTGTTTCCCTGCCAGATCATACCGGGAGAATTCCGGTTTATAGATTTGTCCGCCGTCCACGAGCGGCAGGGGATTGCGGATGCCGACCACACCGCCCCAGGTGCGCTTTCCGATGAGCTTACCGAGACGGTGCATGCGGAAACGATAGGGGAACAGATCCCCGTCCGAGGCTGAAAATTCATCCATGAGGCAAACCATGGGGCCGAGAAACGCTTCCGCCGGATCAGGCGTCGGCAGCGTGTTCCTCGCGATATCGATCATGACCGCCTCCCGCCGCAGCCGGTCGATGAGCATGGGCGATACATTTCCGCCGCCGTTTCCGCGGACATCGACGATCAGCGCCTTTTTGCGAAGCTGGGGATAGAAATGCTTCACGAATTCGTTCAATCCGGCCGCTCCCATGTCCGGGACATGCAGATAACCCACTTCGCCCCGGGTGGCTTCGTCGACCTTTTTGATGTTGCTTTGCACCCAATCGTGATAGTACAGCGGCCCTTCGTCGGCAATGGGCAAAACCGTCGTTTCCCAGCTGCCGGCCGTGTCGGGTTTTGAATTCAGCCTCAAGGTGACCTGTTTGCCTGCCGTATTCTGAAGCGCTTCGTAGAGATTCGCCGTTTTTTCAACCGGCGCGTCGTTCACGCGCAGGATGTAATCGCCTGTCTTGGCATTGACGCCTATTTCCGTCAGGGGGGAACGCAACGATTTGTCCCAATTCTGCCCGCGCAGGATGCGCTTGATCCGATAGGTCCCGGATGCGGCGTCCCGCTCCAGCTCGGCTCCCAGCAATCCCGTGCTGATTCTTCGAACGTCCGGGCGGTTGCCGCCGCCCACATACGAGTGTCCGACATTCAGCTCGCCCACCATCTCACCGATGAGATACGTCAAGTCGTTCCGATGATTCACATGTGTGATCAGCGGCGCGTATTTGTCACGCTGTGCCTCCCAGTCCACACCGTGCATGCCGGGATCAAAAAAGAAATCCCGCATCTGCCGCCAGCATTCCTGGAAGATCTGGTTCCACTCCTGCCGGCGGTCCAGTTTCATCTCCATACCGCTGAGATTCAATTTTTCTTTCAGCTCGAATTTGTCTTTCGGCAGGTCGATGATCGCGTAGCTCTTCTCCCGGCTCACGAGCATTTTCTTTTGATCGGCGGAAATTTCAAATCCATCCGCCTGTCCGAGCTCGGTTTCCTTTTGCTCCTTGAAATCATACATGCCCAGCATCGGTTTTTCATCGGCGCTGCCTTTACGGGTATAGTACAGGATGTCTCCGGCCAAAACCGGATGTCCGTAATTCGACGCCTTGATCGGAAGCACGGCAATACGGTCCTTCAATCCCTCCAGGTCTATTTTGACGACCGGTTTCTCTGTCTTCCCATCGTCCTTTTTTTCGTCCGTTTTTTTCTCTTTGGCTTTTTCCTTTTCGATTTCGACTTCGTCACTGCGCGGTTTGAACGGAGATTCCACATCCCTGGACAGGGTGAGCAGATAAATCCTCTGCATGTCCTGATAGGCGTGGTTCCATTCCGTCCAGCTGTAAACCGGATGAAAATCACGGCTCGAGGTGAAGAACAGGAATCTGCCGTCAGAACTGAAAGCCGGATCATTTGATTCGTACCAGCCGTCTGTCACCGCGGTCGATTTTCGAGTTTCGAGGGAATAAAGATGGAGCGTGGACAAGGCTTTTTCTTCCTGTCGGGCGTAGGTGATCCACTTGCTGTCCGGCGACCATCCGTATTGCCGGATCTCCCACACGGGAGATTGGTCAACTTCCGTGATCCGTTTCGTCTGAATATCGACGAATCGCAGACGCTGGCTGCGATCGCCCCATAAAAGTTTTTTGCCGTCCGGGGACCATTCCATCTGATATTTGTAGTTCGGCGCCTCGGGTTCATGGGTGATTTGGATCGGTTGACCGCCGCCCTGATCGATGATGAAAATTTCATCCTCGCCGGTCCTGTCGGAAATGAATGCGATCCATTTGCCGTCGGGCGACCATTTGGAATGGCGTTCGTGTATCCCTGAGGTGTTGGTCAGATTGCGCGTTGCACCGTATCTCGCAGGCACTGTAAAGATTTCCCCGTGTGCGCCGAACAGCGCCCTTTTCCCGTCCGGAGAAATTTCATAATTCGTCACCTCCTGATCCACGCATCGTATTTCGTTTCGGCCTGCGGCCCGGTCATCCGAAATTTGGATCGGCACTTTCTGCGCCTGGCCGGTGTCCAGGTCGAGTCGGTAAATGAAGCCGGCATATTCGTAGACAACCGCCTGCTCCCCGATCGATGGAAACTTGATGTCGAAATCGCTGTAATGAGTCAAGCGCTTCATGGTTTTCGTGACGAGATCATAGCTGTAAAGATTCATGCGCTGCTCGTCGCCGCGGTCCGACAGAAAATAGATTTTATCCCCGGCCCACATCGGAATGATGTCCTGGGCGGGATGGTTGGTGATGTTCTCGGTCTTCCGGGTGTCGAAATCATAGATCCAGATGTCGTCCGCCATGCCGCCGCGGTATTTTTTCCAGGTGCGGAACTCGCGGAAGACACGGTTATATGCCATTTTCCGGTCGTCCGGAGAAAATGAACAGAATCCGCCGCGTGGCACCGGAATTTGTTCAGGCAGTTGCCCGTCCTTTAAAACCGAGTACAACGATCCGATGAAGGGGTTGAAAGAGCGCATGCGCGACCGGAAAACGATGTTCCGGTTGTCCCGCCGCCAGGTCATGACGATGTTGTTGGGACCCATGCGGTCGGAGACATCGTCCCGGTCCAAAGTGGCCGTAAACGTCAGGCGCCGGGGGACGCCGCCGTCGGCCGGCATCAGAAACACTTCGGTGTTGCCGTCGTATTGCCCGGTGAAGGCGATGGATTGACCGTCCGGTGAGAATCGCGCGAACATTTCGTACCCGGGATGGCTGGTGAGCTTTCTGGCGATGCCGCCGGTGGAGGATACGGTGTACAAATCCCCCGCGTAGGTAAAAATGATCTGATCTCCGTGAATGGCCGGGAAGCGCAGCAAGCGGGCTTCATCCTGTGCCAGGACCGGGAGTGTCATGAACAACAGCGCTGCAAACAGGTTTCCCTTCATCGTTGTCTCCTTTCCGGCATCTGTTGGTGGGGTGGATTCCCCGCTGCTTGCGGCGGGGAATGAGAACATATCCTGTATTTTTACTGAACCGGCTGAAAATCACCGGCGCTTCTTCGCCGATAGGCCGGCATCGGATCCACCAAAATGGATTGTATTCCACAGCATCCCTCTCTCCCGCTTTCCCGGACGCGGTGTTCCCTTCGCGTGAACATTTACGTCCTGAGTGGGAGCCCGCGGAATGGACGATCCTTCCGATCCTGTCCACCGAAGGGAAGAATCCGGAGCCGCCGAAATCAGCAAATCGGCCGGCGGTTAAAAGATGAAATGGGACAGGCCGATTCCCGCAAAAATCAGGTTCTGGCTGTCGATGCCCTCCTGATCGGACCAGATTTGACCGTACTTGACCTGAAAATTGAGACCGAGATTGCCGGAAACATGGATCATGATTCCGGCCCCCAGTCCGAGTTCTCCGCCGTCCAGATGATCGCCCGCCAGGAACAGATAATCCGCAAACAGGAAGGGGCGGAATTTTTCATTGCAGAAATAATATTTCACGACAGGTCCCAAGAATTTTTGATCGATCGTATCCGTTTGGTCCGTCGTTCCCGCTTCGATTTTATCGTAATGATATGAGAAGCTTAATCCCAATGAAAGGTTTTTGATGATGAAATAGGACACTATGGGATCCACCTGAAACGAATAGCGGTTTCCAGTGATCCCTTCATCGTACCGGGTCTTGTAATATTGATAGGAAATGAATCCGGACAACTCGACAGATGATTTCCGGGTCAACAGGGCGGAGTTGATCCTGGTTGTGATTTCGGTGTAGATATCCTTCAGGCTGTTTTCCTGAGCGAATGAGAATGAATGAACAGTCAGGAACATCACTAAAATACGTAATGAGCTGCGCATTTGCCGCCTCCCCATTTTTTCATTGTTAATTTTGTAAAATCAATTTCCGTGTCTCTGAGAAGGGACCCGCGTTCAATCTGCAAAGATAAATGCCGCCCGGAAGACCGGTTGCCGTCCAAATCCATTCATGCTCTCCGGCAGCCTGGCTTCCGAGATCGATCCTGTTCACCAGCCTGCCTTCCAGGTTGAACAGATTCAGGACGACACGGTCGCCCCGGATCAGCCGATACCGGATGATCGTCGACGAATTGAACGGATTCGGGAAATTCGGATACAGGCGGTTCGTTTCAGGCGGAGACTGCTCTCCGGGATGCCGGTCGATGTCTGCAGGGTCGACGATGAACTGGAACCAGTCGATATCGAAAAGATCCCATTCGCCGCCGGTGAATTTCAAAACCAGTTTTTGGAGCCCGGACAGGCCCGTCACGGAGCCGGTTTTGGTCGTCAAGACATCCCAACCGCCCGTCGGATCGATTTGGACCCGGCCTGCGAGAAATCCCGTCGGGGAGTTCAACCGGATTTCCAGCGTCCCGCCTATGCCGCCGCTCGCCGTGTAAACCTGAAATTCAACCGCCCCTTCTCCGAAATCAACGGATTCATACACCGTATAGTCCCCGTTGCTGATATAGCCGATCCTGCCGCCCAGATCGACGACTCCGGACGGCCCGCCCTGGGATGAATAATATTCCGCTTCCGTCTTCGAATAGGCGTCCCAGACGACAGGGGAGGGCCAGTCCCCGAAATCCGGCACCCAGGTCAAACCGGTCTTTTCGATGATGTTCAGAAAATACCGGGGGATCTGCAGTTCTGTGACATCCTGAAAATTCAGGTAAGAAACATGACCGGTTTCGTGAACCCGGATCTGCTGCCTGAATAGGTTGACGCTTCCGGCGTCGTTCGGATCCAGGCAGCAGGGCTCCGTATTCACGATTGCGTATCCTGCTTGGTGCACTTCCCGGATCATGTTTTCCAATTCGGAATAGGTGATGCCGTATCCATGCGTCGCCACCGCTGCATTCGCCCAGTCGATGCCCGGTCCCAGTTTGGCGATGTCCTGAAGAATGCCGGACGGATTGTTCGGAACGGCATAGGAAAAAAGCAGGACAGGCGTGTCCGGCGCATGAGACCGGATGACGGCATAGGCGTCCCGCTCCATGTCCAGAGTTGCGTCCGGATAGGGCGGCGACCAGGCATGCGGCTCGTTGTGTATTTCGTAGACCACGTGCGTCCTGTCCGCATACCGGGGCGCGTAGAAATTCCAGAATCCCATGGTGAAATCGTAGTCATGATCGCCGTTTTGATTCAGGCAGCCGATGGTCAGCACGAGATAGAGAGAATCCCGTTCCGTCCAGTTCACCAGGCTGTCCACCAGCGTATGGAGCTGGCCGGGCTGATGCCTGACGAAACTTTCGGCGTACAGGTGGATGGTGTTCAATCCGAAGTTTTTGATGCCGCTAACTTCAGAACGCTTCGGAAGCTTCTCGAAGATGTCCGTGGATATCCGGCAGCCGCGCAGCAGCGTCCCCCGGTCCGTCACAAGCGTCCCTCCGGAGAGTGCCGGCCTTCCCCGGACATGGCTCGCGAGAAGTGCATGGATGGTTTCTTTTCGACCGGGGCCGGACTGCCGGTCCATCGCTGCAGT
>JAFGEX010000368.1 GCA_016931355.1 bacterium | reverse complement strand
TGTTTCCGCGTCACAGTCGGGACTCCGGAGGAAAACCGGATGTTCATCAAAAAATTGAAAGAGATCACAGGCCGGTTCTGAGCCCGTCTGCTCAGGCCGCTTTTTGAAGAGGAGCGTCTCATGAAGCGAACCGCTGAAGTTGACCGCAAGACCCGGGAGACCGACATCAGCGTCATGCTCAACCTGGATGGAAACGGCTCCGCCCGCGTGGATACGGGCATCGGGTTTCTGAACCACATGCTCGAAAGTCTCGCCAGGCACAGCGGCATGGACATCGCGGTCCGGGCCAAGGGCGATCTGCATGTGGATGACCATCACACCGTCGAAGACGTGGGGCTGGCCCTGGGGGAGGCGTTCAGAAAGGCCCTCGGGGACAAACGCGGGATCACAAGGTTCGGTTGGGCGCTTTGTCCCATGGACGAGGCCCTGGCCAGGGTCAGCGTGGACATCAGCGGCCGGCCTTTCTGCGTCTGCACGCTGGACCTGCATCTCCATCAACTGGGGGACATGCATGCGTCCGCCGTGCCGGAGTTTTTCAGGGCGTTTTCCTCTGCAGGCGGCCTTACGCTCCATCTGGACCTGCTCAAAGGACGGAACCTGCACCATGCTGTGGAGGCCCTGTTCAAGGCCCTGGCGCTCGCCCTGAACCAGGCGGTCAGGGCCGGAAACGGCGAGTCCGTCCCATCGACAAAAGGCATGCTTGCATGATCGCATTGTTGCATTACGGGGCAGGCAACATCCGCAGCGTGGCCAAGGCCCTGGAGGCTGTGGGGGCCAGGGTGAACGTCACCGGAAACCGGAAGGACATACCCAAGGCGGATAAAATCGTCCTGCCCGGAGTCGGGGCTTTCGGAAAAACAGTCGAGGCCCTGAATGCCGGATCCCTGATGGAGCCGCTGAGGGACGCGGTCCTTTCCGGGAAGCCGTTTCTCGGCATATGCCTCGGTGCACAGGCGCTTTTTGATTCCAGCGAGGAAAATCCAGGCTCAGCCGGCCTCGGCATACTCAAAGGCCGGGTCGTCCGTTTTCCCGGGGACCTCAAGGTGCCGCATCTGGGATGGAACCGCGTTTTGCAGACTCCGGGTCTCCCCGTCTGGAAGGGCATCCCGGACGGCTCCTTCTTCTATTTTGCGCATTCCTATTATTTTGTCCCGGAGGACGCCTCGTGCGCAGCGGGCAGGACGGATTACGGCCTGGACTTCATTTCCGCGGTTTACACGGATGCCGTATGGGGCCTGCAGTTTCATCCGGAGAAATCCCAGAAATGGGGCCTGAAAATACTGGAAAATTTCGTCCGGCAGTGAGGAACAGCCATGCTCATCGTTCCAGCCATAGACCTTCTGAATGAAAAAGTGGTGCGGCTCAGCCGGGGCCTTGAGGCCACGGCGAAAATGTACTCGGAAGACGCCCTGGAAACGGCCCGCGCGTTTGAAAAAGCGGGCGCGAAATGGATCCATGTGGTGAATCTGGACGGCGCATTCGGCCGCCCGGGCGTGAATGACCAGGTGATTTCCAGGCTTGCATCCGGCCTGACCATCCCCTTCGAACTGGGCGGGGGCATCCGGACTCCGGATCAAATCGATTTCTGGCTCCATCTCGGCGTATCCCGCGTCGTGCTCGGATCGTCCCTGCTGGAGCGTCCGGAAATGGCGGAAAAGGCGGTTCAGAAATACGGGAGCGATGCCGTGACCGCAGGCATTGACATGAAAGGCGGGAAGGTTTCGATCAGGGGATGGCTGAAAGACACGCCTGTGGACGGCCTGGACCTGGCCTGCAATCTGAAAAAGGCCGGATTGACCCGCGTCATCCTGACGGACATCGCCTCGGACGGGATGCTCCAGGGGCCCAGACTGGAACGTATGACGGAAATTGCGGACAGGACCGGCCTGGCCGTCACCGTATCGGGCGGCGTGGGATCACTGGATGATTTGGCCCGTATTGCCGAATGCCGGAATAACGGAATCGAAGCAGTGATCGTGGGCAAGGCGGTTTACGAAAAAAAGCTGGATCTGGCAGAAGCCGTCCGGCGCTTCCAGAATTGAGGGCCTTCGTGCTGGCGAAACGCATCATCCCCTGCCTGGACGTAAAGGACGGCCGCGTGGTCAAGGGCGTCCATTTTCTGGACCTGGCGGACGCCGGCGATCCGGTGGAGCAGGCGCGCTTCTACGACAGCCAGGGAGCGGATGAAATCGTTTTCCTGGACATTGCCGCGTCTCATGAACGCAGGCAGATCATGCTGGATCTGGTCCGGAGGACCGCGGAGACCGTCTTCATCCCGCTGACCGTGGGCGGGGGTATCGCCACGATCGAGGATGCCCGGACGCTTCTTTCCGGCGGGGCGGACAAAATCAGCATCAACACGTCCGCTGTGAAGAATCCGGAACTGATATCAAGATGCGCGGACCTTTTCGGGAGCCAGGCTGTGGTGGTGGCTGTTGACGCCAAATGGGACGGCAAAGGCTGGACGGTTCACATCTACGGGGGTCGCGAGCCCACACCACTGGACGCCCTGTCCTGGGCGCAGAAGGCGGAATCGCTTGGCGCGGGTGAAATCCTGCTGACCAGCATGGACCGGGACGGGACCAAAGACGGTTACGACTTGATGCTCACATCCGGTGTATCCGAATCGGTTTCCATACCGGTCATCGCATCTGGCGGATGCGGCAGCCTTGAGCACCTCTACAGGGTTTTCTCCAGGGGCAAGGCGGACGCCGCGCTGGCCGCATCGATTTTCCACTACCAGGCCCACAGCATCCAGGAGGCCAAAGCCTATCTGTCGGAACGGGGCATCCCGGTCAGAACATCCAACCATCCTGCGTCATCAAGGAAAGGATGATCCATGGAGGACAAGAAGAGCTTGCATGTGAACGGAGATTTGCTGAATCAGGTGAAATGGAACGGCCAGGGCCTGTTGCCCGGCATTGTCCAGGACCGAGAGACTCGTGAGGTGCTCATGGTGGCCTGGCTCAATCCGGAAAGCCTCCAGAAAACGCTGGAATCCGGAAACGCCACATTCTGGAGCCGGTCGCGCCGGAAATTATGGATGAAGGGGGAGACTTCAGGGAATCTGATGAAGGTTGAATCCGTTTTGCTGGACTGCGACGGAGACACCATTGTCCTGCTTTGCCGCGCATCCGGGCCGGCCTGCCACACCGGCGAGCGGACCTGTTTTTATCGGGTGCTTGCAGACAGCGGGATCCGTGAAACAAGCGGATGCGAAGGATGCCCGGGCTGCGGATGACGGCTGCCTGCGGGCAGGGAACTGCGGCGCACCCCCAAAGGTGCGCCGCAGGGATGAAACCGGCTTCACGAACTTCGGCCGGATAGCCGCCGAAATCTTTAAAATGAGCCCCTCTGTCCCGGACGATTTCCGGCATGCTCAAGCCTCGCGAGGTTTTGCCGATCCCTCCCCCTCAAGCAGCTGCTCGGACACCTTTTTCTTGAAGTGGCTCTTCCAGGGAGGCTCATGATGGTCCCCTCTGAACGAATGTCCGCCGGCCTTGAACAGGATATGCGACAGGAGGACCAGTCCCCAAGCCTGCCAGAACGAGATGACCGTCAGTCCGAACAGGTCCGGCATAAGCCAGTTCCAGAGCAGCATGACCAGCCATCCGAATAAAAAGGCAATGGCTGCTCCCAGGCAGATGCCGCCCGTGATTTTTCCGATGCTGATCAGAATCTTCCTCATCATGTTGAACCTCCATTCCATGATCATTTAATCTTTAAGTTGACGAATTGACATTCAAAGAAAACCGGCGGGGGAGCCATCTCCCCGTTTTATTCCTGTAAAGGAGATAATCGTTTCCGAATTTTTTCACCATGATCCCTTCCTCAAATTCGGCGATCTTGTCAAAAAAGAGCCAGATCGGCACGAGTAATGCCAGGCTGAGAAGCGAGCCGGTCAAACCCGTCAAGGCCATATACACCATCAGGGATGACAGGTAAAGCGGATGCCGGACAAGGCGGAATGCGCCTGTCGTGATCATTTGAGCCGGACGTTCCCGTTCCTCTACGGCCCGGTGGCCGGATTTCATGAGGAAAAAGGCAGGGACGAGGAAAAACAGGCACACCATCAGGCGCAGGGCCGGCGGAACAGCCCTTGCCCATCCGGTTGTGAGGTGCAGAACAAAGGAGTCGGTGATCCACACCAACAGGAACAGCAGGAGAAAAACCAGCTGTCCCGCGTCTCCGAAGGGATGTTCTCCCCGATTCTCTTTCATATCTTCCTCCCTTTTTAAATCATCTGAAAACGGACTGGGCGTCAAGCCGCCGGGTGATCGATTGTCTCTCCATGTCTTGTCCCCTGCAAGCCGTGCATCCGTCAGCGAGCGCATCCCCCGGGGCTTGCCCCCGGCGCCTGTGAGCAAATCCCAATGCCGTTTTCCGTACAGATCGGGGATTCCCCGGCAACTCGCCGCAGGGGATCTTCAATCCTGCAGCCAATCGCGGCATTCCTTCAGCGCTTTCCGCAGTGTTTGAACGGCGTATCTTTTACGGGCCAGAAGCGTATTGATGGAATCGCCCGTTCTTTCCGAAATTTCCTGAAACGTGAAGCCTTCGATCATCTGCTGAACGACAACCTGTCTCTGACTTTCAGGCAGGCATTCGATGGCTTCGCTGAGAGCTTCCGCGAGGACCTTGGTCATCAGACGGTTTTCAGGATTCATCCGGCTTTCCGTCATCAGGGATGCCAGGGACAGGGAAGCCGTATCCGAATCGTTTAGGGAGACCGGCTTTTCCCGCTTTTTCCTGTAAAAGTCAATGATCCGGTTCCTGGCCGAAACGTAAAGCCATGCTGCAATGTTTTCAACCGGCTCCGTGACGGAGACCCCGGCCAGGGTGCTCAGAAAGACGTCCTGCAGAATGTCCTCGGCATCCTCCATCCGGCTGATGCGGCTCTTGATGAAGATCAGGAGGCGATCCTTCTCCTCATGATAGATCCGGCTGATTCTGTTTTTGAATGTCGTGTTCATTTCACTATTGAAGACGGATGACGTAAAAAATTATTGTATTCTTTTTTTGCCCTGTAAGCCTCCGTTAAAAAGCCCGGCCGTCAGCCTGCATCCTTCGGCTCCCGGTACGTTCAAAGGCGATGAGGTCTTATTCAGCCGGTCCAGCGCCCGAGAGGTATGCCTTGAACGAATCCCGTGCGCAGCCTGCCCGGTTTAAAAGTTACATTCTCAAATAGACATGGAAACGGGATGAACGGCCTCTCCGCAAGCAGCAAGATTTCAATGTCAATCCAATCCATCATAAGCCCCGGACGGCGGGGGATCGGACCCATTGAGATTGAAGCCTGAATGGGACGCCAGAACTTCCGGAACGGATTTCAAATCCGTCTTTTCAGCAGGCGTAAAACACCGTAACCGGCTGCAGCCCCGATAAAATAATGCGGGATGTCAAGCCAGGCGAAGGAATGACCGATCAGGGTTTTTCCCATGAAACAGGACCGGATCGATTCCAGGAATGGCGGATGCCAGAGCTGCAGGAATTCCAGGCCGCAGGTGACCGCCAGCACCGCCAGGGTGATGGTCCGGCCTTGCGCCCGCTGCAATAGGAACGCGAAAATCCCAATCCAGAACACGACATACAGGACGCCGCCGAGTGAATCGTTCACGTAGGTGCGGAGCGGCCCGCTGTAAAATTTGGTGGCAAAACCCGTGGGGATCAAAACCAGCAAAAAAAGGAGAAGCCGTATCCGGAAAGGGTTCCAGAAAGAGGCTCTTTGAAAAAAGGCGCTGCTCATCGAAGACTCCCTTCGGTCTGGGAGTATCCCGCGGCCGGCAGCAGGCGTGGCTCCGGATCCGGCGTAGGTCCCTCAGGATAAATTAGCGTTTCAGCCGAACGGAATCAAGTTAAAAAGCAATGCCTGAAGTATTGACCTTGGTTGAAAATGTTCTTATCTTTCCTCCCGTGTTTGAAGGCTTAAGAGGAGCGCAAAAACATGGCGGACATTTCCGACAGCCTGAAACAGGCGATGGACCAAATTTCACTGTCGCTTCCCCCGGAAAAAATTCACAACTTTCTGGACATCATGGAGGACGCCGAAGAGCTTTTCCCGGCCGAATTCCAGCAAGCCTTGATGCTCAAGCTCATAGATCAATGGGATGGGAGCAAGGACAAAAGCGCCATCAGGGTCAGCTCCGAGATCTGTCTGGTCAAAAAAGAAGTCTGCGTCACCCTGTTCGGCATATTGAGCCCGGACTGGGCGGGCCTTTCCAATACCTGTCTCGGCGTGATCAATGAAATGGGATGGAACATCTGTTTCCTCAGGGGCTATTCCACCCTTCTGAAAAAACAGCCCATCGGGGTCATTCTGATCGGCATCCGGACGGACGAGGAGGACGAACGGCAAAGGATGATGGATCAGATGGACATCATCATCACCAAGCTGAAGGAGGCGGCCGTCGGACTGAGGGGGAAGGTTTATCTCCTGTCCGAGGAAATGAGAAAGCTGGAGATGTTCGGGATGGTGATTTCCGAAATCGAACGGATTTACCAGGGCGGACAGCTGGAAAAAATCATCGGTCTCGACGGGGAAGCCGTGAAATATTTTGCGGCGCGGTCGCGGGATTACATCGAAAACCGCCGGATGGAGGACATCGCCCGTCAGATCGTACTCAATTTCACCTATATCCAGAAGGCCCAGCAGACCGGGAACACCATACAGCTCGAAATCACGAATTTCAAAACCAAGACCGAAGGCGTGTTCACGGGCGTGACGGTCGCCGGGCCCGCCCGGATGCTGAATCTCGAGGACTGCCTGAAGACCATCGAGCTGACGGTTCCGAATTTCCGGTTGAAACACAACCGGGAATTCACGACCAAGGACGGCATTTCCCTGTACCGGATCGAGTTCGTGGACGCAGAGGAGCACCCGCTCAGCGACACTGAACAGAAAAACCTGAGAAACGGATTCTCAACCCTGGTCCTGAACAAGCGCAGGGACAGAGCCCAGTGGATCGAGACCATCGGCGGATTTGAACAGTACGCGCGCGCGATCATCCCGCTTCTGGTACGCGAAGCCCAGAATACCGGCAAGGCCCAGGTCTATCAAAGCGTGGGGCAGACCACGGATCTGTTCATCGATTTTAAAATCATCGCCGTGGTGCCCGGCGGAAAGGATCTTCGTAAAAACCTGGTCAATCAGGCCGTGAACCGGATCGCCGAAGCTCCCGGACTGCATCTGCTTTCCCTGAAACCGCCGGCCGGATACGGTCAGGTGCAGCTCTTTATCATCGACCTTCGGGCCAACCTGGCGATTCTGGAGAATGTCGAGAACATCTACAAGACCATCCGGAACCAGCTGGTCCGGGTCATTGGGGAATTCCGCGATTTCGACGAAGGCATGCGCACGCTGGACACCTACAAGTTCAAGATGATCCGGCAGCATTTCGAAAACGTCGAAAAGCCGCTCCTCCGCGAACTTTATTTCAGCATAGAGGATTTTTTCAGGGTCAGCGCCTCAGCCAACGAGATCATCGCCCAGATCAACATTGCGCTGGACATGCTGAAAGCCATGCGGGATTCAGACAGAATTCTGCAGGTCATCGCCGTGCAGACGGGATCTCCGAATGCATCGGGGAAGACGATCCTGCGGGCAACGCTGATCGGCGTCTCCTATCCACGCGAAAAGCCTTTTCTCAAACACATCCTGAATGTTCTGGAGCCCTACGAGGTGACCCTGAGCAGGCTCGAAAGACAGGGCCGCGATATTCTCGTCTGCCGCGTGACCCAGAAGGACAAGGCCCTCGGTGACGAAGCCATGAATCAACTTGTGCGCAAGATCGAGAAGCTGGAATCCGCCGTGAAGAAAAAAGACGGGAAAAAGAGGAAATAGAATGAGCTACCCCGCTGCAAGCAGCGGGGTATCCAAAGAAAATTCAATACATCATACGCCCCAAGGGGCGGGGAATTTGACCCATAGAGATTAAACCCGTTTTGATGATGAATCCTCACCCGTCCTCTAAAAGATCCGCCAAACGCCGGGCGTTCGGGTCATGATGCGATCAATAAGCGGAATGCACCCTTTCCCATCCCTGTAAAGAAAATTCTCCTTAAGCCAAAAGCAGTTCCCTATTTCAATCCCCGGCTTCCCGGTTTCACGGGTTTGGATTCCTTGCACAGCGGGCATTGATCCGGCTCAAAAACGGCGACATCCATTCGGAGCAGGGACGCATACGGCACCCCGAAATCAATCCGGCCGCCGCTCCGGTCCACCAGGGCGCCGACTGCAACGATCCGGCCCCCGGCATCCGCTGCCGCCCTCATCACCTCCCTGACCGATCCGCCCGTGGTCGTGACGTCCTCGATCACGGCGACCCTCTCGCCCGGACGGATCTCGAATCCGCGGCGCAGGGTCATCCGGCCCTCATCCCTTTCCATGAACAAAGAACGCACCTTCAGGTGGCGGGCCGTCTCCTGTCCGACGATGATGCCGCCCACTGCAGGCGATACCACCACGTCCGGCTTGAAATCCCGGAGCCGCTCGGAGAGATTCCGGCACAGCTCCTCCGCATGCCACGGGTATTGGAGTACTTTGGCGCATTGAAAATACCGGTTGCTGTGCAGGCCCGACGTCAGGAGAAAATGACCTTCCATCAAAGCCCCGGTCTCCCGGAACACGGACAGAATTTGCTCGGGATTTAAAATCATGGGACCCCCGGTTTTTTGGCGCGCCGGATGGAATTGATGGAATCCCTGAGAGCGCGCGTTTCCCCTGCCGCTGCCACGGCGAAATCAGGACCGGACGAGGCATAGAGTATGCCCCGGCTTGAATTGATCACGGCCATGGATCCCTGCTGATCCGTCCCGGCCAGCACGGAAGCTCCCAGGTCGCCTCCCTGGGCGCCGATTCCCGGTATGAGAAACGGCAGTTCCCCCGCCGTTTCCCGGATGGCCTGGAGTTCGTCCGGATGCGTCGCGCCGGTGACCAGACCGCAATTGCCGTTTTTGTTCCAGGTTCGCGCCTTTTCCGCCACATGGAGATACAGGGGCCTGGAATCCGAAAGGAGGTATTGAAAATCTTTTGATCCCGGATTGGAGGTCAGGCAGAGAATGAAAATCCCCTTGGAGGAATCCCGGATGAAAGGCTCCATGGAATCGAATCCCATGTAGGGATTCACGGTCACCGCGTCGAATCCCAGTGAGAAAAGCGCCCTGGCATACCGGTCCGCCGTGTTGCCGATATCCCCCCGCTTCGCATCACCGATCTTGATGACGTCATCCGGGATGACCGAAAGCGTACGTCGGAGGATGTCCCACCCCTCTGTGCCGAGCGATTCATAGAAGGCCAGGTTCGGCTTGTAGGCCAGGACCAGGTCCCGGGTGGCCCGGATGATTTCCCGGTTGAAAACGAAAACGGGATCCGTATCGTTTTTCAGAGATGCCGGGATGCGCCCGGGATCCACATCCAGCCCGACACAGACCAGGGAGTTCCGCTCCCTGATCCGCAGGCGAAGCATTTCATTGAACGGCTGCATAGCATTAAATTAAGCGAATTTGCGCAAAGAGTCAACATGAAATGAATGCTTAAAAATTGAAACCACTCTTGACCACAAGGCCGCGGAATGCGCCCGCCGTCAAATGGAAGCTCACCGGGAGCCCGCGGCCGGAAAATCCCCGATCTGCAAAGAAAGAGACATTTTTATTCACCTGCTGACCCCGGGTCAAAGCCCGGGGCAGGCCTTTTAGCAAGTTGCTCGAAAAGCGCCTGCCGGTTGAATCCCTCAGGGCTTGAACACAAGCCGGAAAATCCCGATGGCCTCTTCAACCTGTTCTTTACCAATATCCAGGTGCAGCACCGCCCGGATGCGGCAGGGTCCCACAGCCAGCACCGCGACCCCTTTCTCCCCGAGCCTGTGTACTGCTTCTTCTGCAGAAAGGCCCGGATCGCAGGTTTCAAAATAAACGATGTTCGTCTGCACGGCATCCATGTCCACCCGGAAGGCGGAAAGGCCTGCAATCGCCTCCGCCAGCCTTTTCGCGTTCCGGTGATCATCCGTCAGGCGTTTCACATGATGGTCCAGGGCATGCATCGCTGCAGCCGCAAGAATCCCGGCCTGGCGCATGCCGCCCCCGAACAGCTTCCGGTAGCGGCGCGCCTTTTCGATGAAGGCTTCGTCCCCTGCAATCAGGGATCCGACCGGAGCGCCGAGCCCCTTGGAGAAACAGACGGCAACCGAATCGAAAGACTGCGCCCAGGTTTTCAGGGGGATGCCGGTGGCAGCCTCTGCGTTCCACAGGCGCGCCCCGTCCAGATGCATTTTCAGGCCGTGGGCGTCCGCTGTTTTGCGTATTCTGCGGATTTCCTCCAGGGGGAATACGGTGCCTCCTGCCCGGTTATGGGTATTTTCCAGACAGATGAGCCGCGTGACCGGATTGTGGATGTTTCGCGGCCTGACAGCCTCCTCGATCTGTTCAGCAGTCAGGACTCCGAGCCTGCCCGGAACCGGCATGACCTGCACGCTGGAATGGAAAGCGGGTCCTCCGGCCTCATAGATGTAGAGATGGGCGTTCTTCTCACAGATGATTTCATCGCCGGGCTGCGTTTGCGCCTTGATGCAGATCTGATTGCTCATGGTTCCGGAGGGGAGGAACAGTCCTTCGGATTTTCCGAGGAGGCCGGCCACCTTCTCCTGCAGCCTGTTGACCGAGGGATCCTCGCCGAACACATCATCCCCCACCTCAGCCTCGGCCATGGCTTTCCGCATCGCCTGGGTCGGTTTGGTCACTGTGTCGCTTCGAAGGTCGATCATGGATTCACCCCTTGTTTTTCTTCATCACCTCCCGGAGGTCCGGATCCTCTCCGCTTCCGGGAGGTTCGGATCAGCGGGACCTCACAGCCCTGACCTCCGGGAGGTCCGGAACACGGAGGTCTTCAAAGCGTGCTAGACCCGCGCTAGATAAAGGCGGAACAGGTCCGGGTCGATTTCCATCATGCGCTGCCTGGCTTCAACATGGTTCTTTTTACTCTTTCCGGTTTGGTCCAGGGCCAGACAGGATGCGAATTGAAGGAGTTCCCCCACACGGTTCTCCGGGATCTTCCTGGGAATCGCGTAATCCGCTGCATCCGCCTTTTTGGGACAGGGCAAGAGCCCTTCCAGCCATCCGTGTATGAATAAAAGCGCGGCCGCCTCCTGGCCGGAATGATCCTGCAACAGCCTGGCAAAAAGCCGGCGCAAGCCTTCGCTCCGGATGCGGAACAGGTCCACAGCCAGGGGATCATTGAGAAGGGCGCGGCAGTAGGCAGCGTCCGCTTCCGCAGTCCTGTTCAAAACCCGGCAGGCGTCCCCGTAATAGGCCCAGAGATCGGACCTGCCGGCATACCGGCCGCAGACGAGATCCAAAAGTTCGCGATGGGCCCGTTCCGGAAGCCTGTGTATGAAAAGACAGGCCCGCGCGAGCGTCTTCCCCCTGTCCACGAATGGGCTTTTGGAGGCGAGGTTCTTCTCCGCGATGCGATCCAGGTATCCTTCGATGATGCGGGATTCCGCAGCAGTCAAGGCATGCGCAGCCACGGATTTCGGAAGTCCATGCCACACAGCGGTGATGAAATCCGGCGTCCCGGGATTCCGTTTTCTCTCCGATTTCAGGTAACGGAAGATGCGGAGGTAGGACTGGAGATTAGACAGGTACGGATCGATCTCGCCCGCGCGCCGCATGGTCCTCTCTGCAAGATGGAAGTCCAGGTCCACGGCTGCCTGTTCCGCATCGCCGATCAGCGATTCCGCCTCTGAGAATAAGGATGTCTGTTCATTCATGGCGCTTCCCGCCTTTTGATCAGAACGGCGTTTCTGTTCTCAATGCTTTTTATCCGGGAACAGCTTTGCCAGGACCTCGCTGGACGGAGGTGGCGTGAGCAGGCTGCCGGCGATGAGCACGGCCACCGAGATCAGCAGCGACGGATAGATGCCCGGTATGCCCCAGGGATCCCCGTCCCTGAGCACTGCAGGCCAAACGGCCGGTACCACGATTTCCAGAATCAAGGCGGAGAACGCTCCGGACAGAATGGAGAGAAGCCCGCCCAAACGGGTGGCGCGCTTCCACGCCAGGGCCGCAACCAGGGCGGGCGTGACGGCCACCCCGTACATGGTGTATGCGAAATAACTGTAGCGGAGAACCGAAATCTGCTTGTGCAGGACCGTGGGGATGAAAATCATGGCGAACGCAGCCAGGCCGAGCAGGACGATTGCGGTTTTCTGCCATATGACGAGTCTGCGGTCATCCGGCTTCCTTTTCATGAAGGGCTGGAGGATGTCCCGAATCACGTTTGTGCTGGGGGATAAAAGATAATTCATGCCGGTCGAAATAACCACAGCGCACGCCGCCGCGAGCAAAAGGACGCCGACCGGTGCGGGGACCATATACCGGGCCGCAAGCAGAACCATGGAGGCCGGATCCCTGCCCTGTTCCCAGAATTTCGCTGCGGCGAATACGGCGATAATCACAACCACGGTTTCCACGAGAACCGTCCCGATGATCCACAGGCCTGCTGCGGAGCGCGCGTCACGCGGCGTCCTGGCGCTGTAGAATTTCTGATACATGGACTGAACGCCCAGGAGCAGCATCAGGGTGGCCAGAAAATAGCTCCCGGCCTTGAGCGCCGGATGCGCTCCGAAATCGCCGCTCACCACTGCGAAATGCCCGGGGGGAAGAACATGCCGGGCACCGCTCCACCCGCCTGCATTCGCCATGACAAAAGGCACAGCAACCACGCAGGCCGTGACGATCAGGATGCCGTTGGGCAGGTCGGTGTAAGCCACAGCCATCATGCCTGCCAGGGCCGTGAACGTGATGACGAAGAAGGCGGCTAGGGCCTGGCCCCATTCCACGGATACGGCCCCGTCCGTCACTACATTGAGAATATATCCACCGGCCCTGAACTGATAGCTCACAATGGTCACGAAGGCGATAATCAGCGCTACGGCGCCGAACAGGCGGGCGAACCGGCCGTAGCGCACCTCGAGGATGTCTCCAATGGTGTACTGGCCGAATGTCCGTATCTTCGCGGCCAGGAAATAGATGATGACGATGCCGAGCCAGGCTCCGGCCGGCAACCAGAGGGAGCTGAATCCGGCCTTGTAGGCGTACTCCGCTCCGGCGATGAATGTGCCGGATCCGATCCATGTGCAGATCAGCGTGAAGACCATGACCCGGATGGAAAGCGAACGGCCGGCCAGGGCGAAATCGTCATGGCTTTTGACACGCCTGGACCGGATGATGTTGAATCCCATGAGAACGAGAATGTAGATCAGGATGATCAGCAGATACCATTGCATGGCTCCTCCCCTTCCTGTGTGTCATTCGCTGCATGATCAGGCGGACGCGCCCGCGGATTTATTGGATGGCCGGCCTGCCCCATTGAAACTCCCCGTAAGCAAGCGGCGGGGAATTTTCGATCGACATGAAAAAGACTTTTCGATTCGCTCGCTTACTCCGGATCGAAGCCCGGGGCATTCCCCCGCAGCAAGCCGCGGGGGAATGCGCTCACTGTCAGATTCAGTCCGTTGCGTATGAACCACGGCGCGATTTCAGGTTGCGCCGCGGTTGTCCGCCGCGCCTGTCCGGTCAGACATCCATTGTGATCAGCCCCTCCTGCTCAGGTCCGGCGACCACGACTTCTCCCTTCAGCGTGACGAAAACGTCGATCTCCGTGCGCACCGCCATCCGGCCTTCCAGATAGATACCGGGTTCCAATGAGAAACAGATGCCCGGTATGATCTGTCGCTCCTCCTTGGTCTCCAGGTTGTCGATGTGAACCCCGTTTCCGTGAACCGCTGTCCCGATGGAATGGCCGGTGCGGTGCACGAAAAAATCGCCGTATCCCCTGTCCCGGACCACCCGGCGCACAGCGTCGTCCACCTCCCATCCGTAACAGGGTTTTCCGGAAGCGAAACGGTCGCGGATGAACGCGAGGCCGGCCTTGCGTCCGTCTCTCACCGTTTCGAAAATGCGGACATATTCATCCGGCGGATTCTTCCCTGCGAAACCGCACCAGGTGATGTCCGCCCAGATGGATCCGGGCCTGTTCATCCTCGCCCACAGGTCGATGAGGATGGTGTCGCCCTTCCGGATCAAGGATGTGTTCTGAGGCGTGGGTTCGAAATGGGGGTTTGCCGGATGCGCGTTCACCCCGACGATGGGATTCTCGCCATCGCAGGTCATGCCTTCCTCGGCAAAACGCTTCACGATATACTGCGCCACATCGTATTCCGTGATCTCCTTGCCGGAGACCAGCGCCTTTTCGATTTCCCCGAAGGCCTGATCCTTGACCCGATGGACCTTCTCGCCGGCCTCCAGATGAGAGCG
Source organism: bacterium (assembly GCA_016931355.1). Taxonomy (GTDB): domain Bacteria; phylum Zhuqueibacterota; class QNDG01; order QNDG01; family JABMRT01; genus JAFGEX01. Next base: position 1,525 of record JAFGEX010000368.1, on the reverse strand, counting down.
GTATCCGTCCTCGCTGATCACAGCCTCGAAAATCTGCACGAGATCCGCGGAGGAGACGATTTCATGTCCGAAGGAGCGGAGCAGCTCCACGGTCCCGGCATCGGCGAGGGACACATAGGGGATGTGGTTCAGCGGCGAGTATTGCATGGCCACGCGTTTGGCGCCTTTCCCGATCATATCCTTCAAGGCCTTGTGCAGTTCCTCCCATGCCAGGTAGAACCGCTTGTCCCCCGGAAGGGAATCCAGTTTGGCAGGTTCCACGCGGGACACCAGGCGCACAGGGTCTCCTTTCGCAGGGATATAGTAAAACCATCGCCGGCTCGTAAATTTTCCGAAATCCATCCCCAGGATGCGGTAGGAAATGGCGTCCCTGTTGTGGAAGTCATAGAAAAGCCATCCGTCGATTTTTCGTTTCCTGAGTTCACTTTGAATGTCATCGAGTCTCATGCCTGCCCCCTTCCTCGCCGCTTCCTGCGGATCTTTGATCATTGATGAGGCCGTTGAAAATGGAAGCCAGCCTGCCGGTCTGGTTCTTCCTGCTGATGATTTCAAGGCCGCGGCCCGGAGGAACAGGGATTCGGAGCCTGCCCAGGGTCCACAGCCGGAACGCCGATTCAATGGCGGATGCCACGGTTGCCCTTTCTTCAGGATGAACGACTCTCCCACGCCTGTAGGCCCGGATCCAGGCGCCCGCCTCGCATTCAGGCGCTAGGGCCAGGACGGGCTTCCCGGAGGCCAGGTATTCGAACACCTTCCCGGTCACGATGCCTTCGCCCGAGTCCGCGGACACGATCAGAACCAGCAGATCCGCGGCCCGGAGGCGGCGCACGGCCTCCAGATGCGGCACATACCCCGTGCGCCTGACGCAATGCTGAAGCCGGTAAGCGGCGATCATTTCGTCAAGGTCAAGACCGTACACCGAACCGACCAGGGAAAGCCTCATGCGCTTCTCCCATTCCGGATGCACATCCAATATCCTTCGCAGGGAACTGAACAGAATGTCCGGATTGCGGATCGGATTCAGTGTGCCCACATACGCGATGGTGAAACGGCTGCCCGGTTCGACCGGGCCGCCGGAAAAATCCTCTGGATCGAATCCGTTCGGGATCGTGAGGCAATCCTGCGCACTGCGTCCGGATGCCGCGGCCAGGTGTTTCGCGATGGGATCTGAAACAGCAACAATGCGGTCCGCTTTCCGAAGAACGGATTTGAGCATCCAGGCATTCAGGCCGCAATGGAGGCGCGTCGGCGGCTTCTCGTAGGATTCCGCGAGCCAGTCGTCCCTGAAATCCGCCAGCCAGGGCATGCCCGTCTTTAGCTTCAGCCAGAGTCCGAGGAAATGAGCGGAGTGGGGAGGCGAGGTGGTCATGACCAGATCATGCTTCTGTTCCCGGAGCAGCCGCCCGGCCCTGTGCCAGGCGAACGGCAGCCAGTAAACCTTGGAATCCGGGATGAAAAGCCAGGGGCCCAGACCGCGGTTCATCCCGATAGCGGCGCGGAAAATCCTGCGGGACAGGGAATCCCG
>JAFGEX010000367.1 GCA_016931355.1 bacterium | reverse complement strand
CTCCAGGGCGATCGACTGGACGGGAATCGGAATGGCGTATGCGGGCGCCCAGAAAAACCTGGGGCCCTCGGGGTTGACCGTGGTGGTCATGCGGGAGGATCTGCTCGGCCTCTGCAGGACCGACATACCGGTCTATTTCCAGTACGGCCCGCACGTGGAGGCCGATTCGCTGTACAACACCCCGCCCTGCTATTCCATCTACATCTTCAAGCTGGTCCTGGACTGGGTGAAGGGCCTCGGAGGCCTCGCAGCGATCGAGAAGCGGAATCAGGAAAAGGTCAAGATGCTCTACGGCACGATCGATGCCATGCCGGATTATTACAAGGGCACGGTTGAGAAGGAAAGCCGCTCGGCCATGAACGTGACCTTCAGGCTGCCCAGCGAGGCGCTGGAAGAAGCTTTCATCAAGGAAGCCAAGGCCGCCGGATTCGTGGGTCTCAAGGGCCACCGTTCCGTCGGGGGGATACGGGTTTCCATGTACAATGCGTCCGAGCCTGCGGGGATCAAGGCCCTGACGGATTTCATGAAGGCCTTTGCAGCCAAGAATCCGTAAGCTTTCCTCAGCCGTGTAACCGGCAGGAAAAAGGGGCGGTCATCAGGCCGCCCCTTTTTTTTACGAATGGGGCAAACAGGAAGTTGACATGCAGGTTTTCCAACAGAACAATCCAAAAGCCCCTGTTCCATCTGACATATCAACAATATTGTCTCCTGAGCAAAATTTGAAGCTCCCCGGTGGTGAACGGCCGTAGAATCTTCGATCTCTAAGGAGAAGGGCCTATCGATTCACCCGCATTCCCACCGGCAAGCCGCGGGGGAATGCGCCCGCTGTCAGATTGAAGCTCCCCGGCAGCTCGCAGCGGGGAATCTTCGATCTGTCAGAAAAAGACATTTGGGTTGATCTTTTCATCCCATGCTCCGCACGGGATCCTCAGGCAGCAACCTGGCAGGCGCAAAAAGCGCCTTTCTGGATCGGCGTTTTTAGGCCGCCGATAAAGCAGCCCGCGCCTATCCCGGGTCCTCTTCGCCGCTGAAACAGTACAGGTACCCGTCCCTGCATCCGATGTAACATTTCCGGTAATGGACGCAGGGCGTGGATTCGAAGGACAGTCCGGGCACCTGGTCCAGAAGCGTGAACTTTAGTTTTTCATCCCACTGGAACAGAAACAGCCCGCCGTATCCGGCTGCGATCAATTTGTCCCCCACCATGACCGGAGTCGATATGGAGGGCCCGATGTACCGTTTGAACACCAGCCGCGGCTGGGGATAAAGGGTCTTGAGATCCGGGCCGGGCACATTTCCTGACGCCGAATCCACCTCCATGTGTTTGACCACATAGAGGTATCCGTCTATGCCCATGAAAGCGGCCAGGCCCGGGTGGCTGCGGAAGCGCGTTTTTTCATTCACGCAGGCCGAGCCAATCACGCCGCCCTCCCAGGTGTTGAAATCCTTGTTCCCGGTCGGAAAAAACCAGACAACGGCTTCCCCGGGGCTTCTGGACGGATCCAGCTTGAACACGCCGCCGCGCCCCGGGATGTACTGCTTCTCAACCGCAACCAGGATGCATCCGTCTTCCGTGGCGACCGGCGATCCGTCCATGTCCGAACCGATGAAAAAATCCCAGTCCAGGAGGCAGGTGCGCAGGTCATAGCCGTAAACATGTCCGGATCCGGCCGTGATGTAGATGCGGTCCCCGATCCTGCACGGTGAGGATTCCGCAACCAGGTTGCCCCTGTGCGCAGCCGCATCGCCTTCTCCGAAGAGCAGCCTCTCCAGAAAAACCCTGGGCTGGAGAATGCCCTCCCTGAAGGATGCCTGGGCCGGATCCGGCGAGTATTTGATGAACGTGGCGTTTTCGAGATTGGAATATGCCGTATCGCCCAGGACCAGCGCGGACCCGTCCACATCGCGGCTGTAACTCGGGGTCCTCCGGACATTGAGCCGCCAGAGTTCCCGGCCGGTAAAATAGGATACGGCCCTGAAGCTGGGGATGACGGAATCCGAGAATGCGTTCCCTATTCCGAGGCGGCTCCCCTGAAGGATGATGAGGCGGTGTTCAGGCACAGGCGCCCCGGGATTGTGCCAGAGCGTGCCCGTGCCCTTGATGACATCGTCGAAAGCGTACTGCCAGACAACCTGACCCGTTCCGGCGTCTATTTTTTTCAGATGGTGATCATAGGCGCCCAGCAGGAGAAAAAGATGGCCGTCCTCCCTCACGATCAGGGGCTGCCCCGTCCACCCGCTCCCGGCCCAGGTTCGCTTCCCCAGCCTGCGCGATATCTCGGTCTGGCCGTACCCTAAATAGGTCTTCCAGACTGTCTTCAACTCAGAAGGTGCCCAGTTCCCGTATCCGTTCCTGCCTTCGTTCCCCAGATAGGTCCCCATTTCGATACGGATATCCGGAGATGCGGGTTCGGGATTCGGAACAGGGATTGTCCGGTTCCGGTTGTTCAGACAGGAGGCTGCAAGCACCGCAACCAGCATGAAAAAAAGGCGGCCCTGCGTGTCCCGGCAACGGCCGGTGCACCATGCCATGACGGGGACGCTAAGCCTGTGTCGGTTTTTCGGGCTTGTCCTCCGCGGGCGCCGCGGGGTTATCCGACTTGATTCTCTGGATTTCAGCCTCTTTGTCCGAAATGGATTTCTTCAAACCGACGATGTTGTCGATGTACTGCTGAATCTGGGGATTCAGGGAAATGCTTTTCCGCTTTGAGGTGTTGAACAGCTCAAAAACCTCGATGCCGAGATTCTGGTAAATTTTTTCCATTTCCCGCTTGTCCGAAACGATTTCCACCTTGATCTTGGCGGTGGCAGCCAGCTCTTCCCCTTTTTCCTTGGCCTGGTGGAAGGTTTTCTTGAGTCCGCTTTTCAGGTCGTCCCAAACCGGTGTCATCTGTCATGCCTCCTATGCTTCATGTATGCCGAACGAGTCTTCCGGTCCGCACCGGACCTTTAAAATATAGCTGAAAAAGAATTGGAAATCAATAAAAAGAAAACCTCCCGGCGCTGGTTTGCCGGGAGGTTGAAGGCAGATGATGGTTACGGGGTATTATTCGGCGAGCTGGATGGAGAACCGGTTCTGGTTTTCATCGTATCCCCAGGCTTCGCAGATGATCCATTTCTTGACTTTTCCCTGCTCCCCCTCGAACGGCGCATATTCGTTGGTCGGGAACTTCGGCCTGGCGAGCACATACCGGTCGGAACGGCGGACCTGCTGAAGGATGTTGAATTCGATATCCTCTGCGCAGAGCGGATCCACCGTATCGGTTTTAAAATGAACCGCATGCTCCCTGTCATCCGGCGGCCCTTCAAATTCAGCGCGGCCGAAAAACTCGAGCCGCCTGGCGTTGAAATTCACCGCTTCAAATTCAAACCTGAGCACATTGACCTTGTCGGCGAGGATTCCATCCGTGGCCGGTTTTGCAGGGACATAGTCCGTTTCAAGATGCTGAATCCTGACCTGCTTCTGACCGTCCGTATCGAGGATCGGATTCTGAGGCGTCTTGTCGCAGCACAGAATGATCAGGATGAGAGATGCGATTGTCCAGATCTGATTTTTCACTGCTTTCCCCCTGTATGGCCTGTTGATATGGATCATTTTTCCATCCTCCCGCCATTTCCCGGAAATTTTTTCTGCTGTTTCGCTGGAACACTTGAGTGTCCCAGGTCCTATCTCCATGTAATTATTGAAGAAAGGAGGTTTTCATTTTTCCGGATTCCTAAACCCCCCTGTATGGCAGGCAAATGGAATGCCATTTCCATATAAAAAAAACCCCGTATAAACGGGGTTCACTAGCGGGGCCGACGGGGCTCGAACCCGCAACCTCCGGCGTGACAGGCCGGCGCTCTAACCAAGTTGAACTACGACCCCTGTCGATTTTGTTCAAGCCTTAAAATATAAGAATTTCCGGTTTTATTGTCAATATGATTCGTCGAGAGAATCTAATCCGGATCCCGGTGATGGATATTTATTGAAGCTCTCCGCCGGAATCCGCGGACAGACCGGCTGCTGAACGGGATGGACCTTTTCAATGAACTACACCGCCGCAAGCGGCGGGGAATCTTCGATCTGTAGGGAAAAAATTTATTTTTATTCGCTCGCTTACCCCGCGGCAAGCCGCGGGGAATGCGCTCGCTGTCAGATTCAATACATCATACGCCCCAAGGGGCGGGGAATTTGACCCACAAAGATTAAACAGTCCGGACCTTTATTCCGGTTTTTCGCGCTGCCTGAATCTGCCTCTGATCTGAAGAGACGAACAGGTCCGCCTCCCATAGGATCGCGCACGCGACATGCAAAGCATCCAGGGTTCTCAGCGGGTTGTTTTCCATCAGTCTGACCGACTTCATCACAACGTCCGGTGTTACATTTAAAAGAACGGTGTCCTCGATTTCTTACAATAGACGATCCCTGGCCGTCCGGTAATCATCCGGATGGATGCGTTTTTCCCTCACCCTTCTGTTGAGGGCTGATAGTATCTCCGGGATGCAAAGAATGCTGACGGACAGCTCAGAGGCTTGACTGCAGATTTTTTCAACCAGCGCACTCCCAGGCTCTTCGATGCACCGTTTCGCAAATGCCGAGGAATCGAAAAAAATCTTCAATCAGAGCTCCCGCTCCTCAAGGATGGCCTTTGAAAGGCCGGCGCCCTTCACTGTCAATCTCAGCCCGGATTTTTTCCATGACGCTATTTTCAAATCATCCTTTTCCGGAGGCCATACTTCTGTAATAGGCCTGCCATGGCGCAAGACGTTCGACTTTTCCCCTTTCTCGAACCGAGAGAGATATTCCGAAGCGTTCTTCCGAAATACGGTGAACGTGACGGTTTCCAAGGTTGGATTTCCTGTTCAGTCGGATATTTTGTACATGAATGTACAATAAATTGTACGTTTCTGTAAATGATTTTTTTATTTTTCCCGGAGGGGCCCTTCGTCACTTCAGCAGAAGGATTTTAATCGTTGCCGAATGCCCCCCGGATGTCTGCAGCCGCGCCAGATACATCCCGCCCGGGAATGCCGATCCGTCCCATTCGGCTTCATGCAAACCCGCCTGCATGACCTGATCCAAAGGCGCCGCAACCCGCTGCCCCAGTGTGTTGTAGATGAAAAGCGTGACATGGGATTCGTTGGGCAGGTCAAATGCGAACGTGGTTTTCGGGTTGAAGGGATTCGGATGATTCGGATGCAGCCTGAAAACCGCTGGCCGCGCCTCCGAGTTTTCCTGAACGGGACTGGCAAAGTCATCCGCATACGGAGATCCGTGCACCTGTGCTGAAGCCTTCCAGTATGATGCGTCCGCCGGATTGCCGCCCGCATTCCGATG
>JAFGEX010000366.1 GCA_016931355.1 bacterium | reverse complement strand
TGTTTAAGGCTCACTTAAATATAACAAATCTTGAGGTTTTTCGGACCATTTTTTTTACTTTTACAATCTAAACCGGACACTCATGATGTCAGATTTCAGATTAACGATCTCAGATCTCCCATCCCAAACCCCAAATCTTTTTATTTCCCGATCTGAGATATGCAATCTGCAATCGTTGATCTGAGATCAATTCAGCCCGATCCCTCCTCCCTGCCTCATCTTCATCCCCCCTGCGGATTGAAACCGGCCAGAATCAATGCTTATCCTGGCATTCATTCGAATCGGACAAACACACATAAAACCAGTAAAAACAATAGACAAGTTGTCCTGTTTCCTTTTTGGTACGGCTGTTGCAAAAGGAATCCTCAGATCATCAGCAGCCAGGTTCGTCAAGAACCTGCGGGGGTTCTTTAGGGGTCGCCTTAGGGGTTTATTCTCGACCTCCTCTCACATCATCTCTCTTCCTCCAAAGCCGTCCCGGTTCCATCGGGGCGGCTTTATTTTTATGACTGCTTGACATACTCGAATTTGATTTGTAAAATACACGAAAACCGGCAATGAAACTCCCAACAGCAAATCCGCTGATCCGATCGGGAGGCGAGCCGCGTGCCTGCACAATGAGATTTTTGTCTTGGGATGCGCCTGCCGGCAGGTTCACACTTTCTGTTTGATCATCCGACTGCCCTTTCTGCAAAAACCGGAGGATACCATGGCAATGATGTGCTGCAATACGGTCAAGGCCTTTCGGATCCCGGCGATTCTGTGCGTGCTGCCGGTCCTTGCCTTTTCTGCCGGCCTGTCCGTCGGCGATTTGAAATGCGAGTACAAGACAGACCCGATCGGCATAGATGATCCAATGCCGCGATTGAGCTGGATTCTGGAATCAGACAGGCGCGGGACCCTGCAAACCGCTTATGAAATCCGTGTTGCCGGATCGCCGGCTGGATTGAAATCTGGATCGGCCTGCATCTGGGCAACAGGCAGGCGCGGTTCGGAACAATCCGTGCATGTGCCGTACGAAGGCCCGGCCCCGGCAAGCGGGCAGCGGTTCTACTGGCAGGTGCGTGTCTGGGACAACAGGGGCAGGAAATCGGAATGGAGCGCGCCTGCTTTTTGGGAGGCAGGCCTGCTGAATCCATCGGACTGGAAAGCCTCCTGGATAGAGCCGGATCTGAAGGAAGACACGACGTCCAATCCCTGCCCGATGCTGCGCAGGGAATTTGCCGTACGCGGGGTTGTGAAGTCGGCCAGGGCTTACATCACCTGCCGCGGGCTTTACGAAGCGGAATTGAACGGCACACGGATCGGAGACGTTCTTTTTACGCCTGGCTGGACTGCGTATCAAAAGAGGCTTCAGTATCAAACCTATGACGTCACAGGTCTTTTGCGTCCGGGCGAGAATGCGGTCGGCGTGTTGCTCGGAGACGGATGGCACAGGGGCTACCTGGACTGGAGCGGGAGAAACCGGCATTACGGGGACAGGCTGGCGCTTCTGCTGCAGATCCATATTCTCTATGAGGACGGGACTGATCAATGGGTGCTGTCTGATTCCGGATGGAAATCCTCCACAGGCCCGATCCGGATGTCCGACATTTACCACGGTGAAACCTATGACGCGCGGCTCGAGAAACCGGGATGGAGCAGGGCCGGGTACGATGATTCCGCATGGGAGGGGGTGCGGCAGGCGGATGCCGGTGCGGCCCGGCTGATCGCTCCGGCAGGTCCGCCCGTGAAGCGCATGGAGGAAGTCCACCCGGTTAAAATTCTGAAAACCCCTGAGGGAGAAACCGTGTTCGACATGGGACAGAACATGGTGGGCTGGGTGCGGCTGAAGATCGAGGCGCCGCGGGGTACGGCAATCGTCCTGAAGCATGCGGAGGCTCTGGACAAGAACGGCAATTTCTACACGGCCAATCTGCGAAGCGCGAAACAGACCGTGCGTTACTTCTGCAGGGGATCGGGTGTGGAGACATTCGAGCCTCATTTCACGTTCCAGGGATTCCGTTACGTTTCCGTGTCCGGATTCCCGCACGAGCCCGGACTCGGAGCGCTCACAGGCGTGGTCATCCATTCCAATATTCAGCCTACAGGCTCCTTTTCCTGTTCGAATCCCCTGGTCAACCAGCTTCAGCATAATATTCAATGGGGGCAGAAAGGCAATTTTGTGGATGTCCCGACGGACTGTCCACAGCGGGACGAAAGGATGGGGTGGACCGGGGATGCCCAGGTTTTTGCACGCACGGCCTGCTTCAACGCGGATGTGGCTGGTTTTTTCACCAAATGGCTGGGGGATCTTGCAGCGGATCAGCTGACGAACGGCGCGGTGCCGCACGTGATACCGGATGTGCTCGGCAAGCCCGGATCTCCGGCTGCCGGGGCGGCCGGCTGGGCGGATGCGGCCGTGGTCGTGCCCTGGACCGTGTATCAGTGTTACGGAGACCGGCGAATCCTGGAGCGGCAGTATCCGAGCATGAAGGCCTGGGTGGAATACATGCGGGCCCGCGCCGCAACCAGTCACGTTGATCCCATGCTGTGGAACGTGGATTACACGTTCGGAGACTGGCTGGCGTTTCACAGCGACCGTTCCGATTACCCCGGCGCTACCACGGACATGGATTTCATATCCGCCGCCTATTTCGCCAGGTCCACGGACCTGCTGCAGCGGACCGCGGTCGCGCTCGGAAAGCAAGAGGACGCGGAACAATACGGAGCCCTTCTGGAAAAAATCAAGGCCGCGTTTGTCAGGGAATTCATTTCTGAGAACGGCCGTGTGGCGAACAATACGCAGACCTGCTATGCCATTGCGCTGGGATTCGGCCTGGTTCCGGAACCTCTCCGCGAAATGGCTGTGAAACGGTTCGGATGGGCCGTGAACATGTTCGGCCCTCAATTGACCACCGGATTCCTGGGCACGCCCCTGCTCTGCCCGGTGCTGACGCAATGTGGGAGGCTGGAAGACGCCTATGACCTGGTGAATCGAAAGGAATACCCGTCCTGGCTGTATCCGGTCACGGCCGGGGCGACGACCATCTGGGAGAGATGGGACGGCATCAAGCCGGACGGCAGCTTTCAGGACCCCGGCATGAATTCCCTCAACCATTACGCCTACGGTGCGATCGGGGAATGGCTGTACCGGTTTGCTGCCGGGATCGAGATCGACGAGAAAAATCCCGGTTATAAACATATCCTTATTCAGCCCCATCCGGGAGGTGGCTGGAACCGGGCCGGAGCATCGCTCGAGACGCTGTACGGCAGAGTCGCTTCGGAATGGGAAATCCGGGACGGGAAAATGAGTCTGTCCGTTGAAATCCCGGTCAATACGGATGCCACCCTCTTTCTGCCTGCTGTGAAAAGCGGCACCCTGACGGAAGGCGGAAAGGCGCTGTCCAAATCCGAAGGGATAAAACCGCCCGAGGATGGGAAACGGTCCATCCTTCAGGCCGGTTCGGGCCGTTATGTTTTTTCATGGACGATGGAGTAATCATTCATGAGCCGGGATTTCGCTTTCAGACCTGTGCGCCGGAACGTATTCCCGGCGCCGATTCCGTACATCTTCACGGAAAAGGATCTCCCTACAAACCAGAAACTGCTTGTTTTCCTGCCCCACTCGGACGACGGCAGGTATTTCGGATGCTCGCTTCATCTGATGAACCGGAACAACGATATCCGCATCGTCATCATCTCACCCGGGTACCGCGGCGTGGACGCACCGGTGGACCGGGAGGATAAAATCCGGATGCGCTGGCAGGAAGCCCTGAACTGGGCGGGCGTTCTCGGCTTCAACAAGGAACAGCTCGTCAATTTCCGCGCGGACCGCACGTACAACAATCAGAAGATCCACGGGGAGGATCAGAAACGTCTCTGTGCCCTTTTTGAACAGGAAAATCCGACCGCGGTTTTTCTGCCCCATATCAGCGACACGGCCCAGGCCATCAACTACAACACCCGGAGGATTGTCCTGAAAGCGGCCCTGCGCCGGCTTCGGACGCGCGCCGGGGAGAACCGGAATGCGGAGTCTCTGCTCCTCTTCGAATACCCGACAAACCATGTCCCGCTCCTGCCGCCTTCGGACAAGAACTTCATGGTTTTTTTCACGGACCCGCAGACCGCGCAGGTCAAGCACAAATCGAACCTGGCCCATCTGAGCCAGAGCGAGGCCTGCTTTGACATCCAGGGGAAATTCGCAGAGGCCATGATGGCCATTTCCGAGGCGGACACGATTCATCAGGCCAGCAAGCGCAGGCATCTCTCCGAATGCCTTTCCGGCGTTGAAGTGAATCCGCACACGTCCAGGGGAGAACATTTCGGCGTGACGAAGGTGACCGTTTTTCCGGAAAAGAGGGCTATCGTGGAAAGGCGTATCCTGTTTCCGCTTTCCGAGGAGGACAAGCGGTTGTGGACCGGGCAGCGGGATTGAGCCTCCGGATGATGAAGGATGCCGCTTCCTCACAACGAGGCCCCGTGTTCCGAATCCGAAAGCGGGCGCATTCCCCTCAGGCTTGCCCCGGGCCCTGTACCGGGTTTTGACCCGGGATAAGCGAGTGAATCCCAATGTTTTTTCCTTGCAGATCGAAGATTCCCCGGCAGCTCCATGCCGGGGAGCTTCAATCACCTCCGGTTACTCTGTTATGAAAGCAACCGGAGATTGAGTTGGAATCGGCCGAATCACCTCCGGGAGATCTGAAAGGACCTCCCGGAGGTCTGACAAAATTCCATTTTCAGAAAAGTCATTTTCAGGTTGATTTTTCCCGGAAAGATTGATATTTTGCGGGCATGAAGCACTTACTCGAGTAAGTTATGCCCATCATCAATCAGGCCCAAATCGCCGGAATCCTGAACGTCAGCCGGGCGACAGTCTCCAAGGCCCTCAAGGACGCGGACGACATATCAGACGGGATGAAGAAGCGCGTCCGGGATCTGGCGGAAAAGTTCAACTACATCCCCCATTACCATGCCAGCAACCTGCAATCCAAAAGAACCCGGACCATCGGCATCGTGGTCCCGGACATCTCCTATTCCTTCTTCGCCTTCGCCATAGACGGGATCATGGACGCGGCCCAGCGTTCCGGTTACCAGGTCATCCTGACGGTTTCCCGGGAAAAGGCCGACATCGAAAGAAAAAACATCCTGACCCTGCTTTCCATGCGCGTGGACGGATTGCTTGTGGCCGTATCCCGGGAGACGCGGAACATCCAGATTTTCCGGAAGGTGCGCCGCAGCGAAATCCCCCTCGTTTTTTTCGACCGGTCCATCGAAGGCCTGGGATTCAGCGCAGTGGGGATCGACGACCGTGATGCGGCCAGGAGACTGATCGATTTCGTCCTGCGCAGCGGGTACAGGCGGATCTGGCATATCGCCGGGAGCAGCGGCATAGACGTCGGACGAAACCGGCGGGCCGGATATGAGGATGCATTGAAGAAACGGGGAATCCGCCTCCGGAAGGACTGGATCACGGAAGGCGGTTTCACCCGGGCGGACGGGCGGCGCGGATTCAGGGAGCTTCACCGGCGGGGATCCCTGCCGGACGTGATTTTCGCGGCCAATGATCAGATCGCCCTGGGCGCATACGACGCCATGCGGGAGCTCGGCATCCGATACCCGGACCGGGTCGGCGTGGTCGCGTTCAGCCACCATGAATACGCTGAAATCGTGTCCCCGTCCCTCACGATCATCCATGTGGATCCGTGCCTGTTGGGAAGGAAGGCCATGGAACTCCTCCTGCGACACATGGATCATCCGGGGGCCAGGAGCAGAAGATTGCGCATCCCGGCGGAGATACAGAAGGGGGAATCCATCCGCATCCCGGGCATTCGGCGAGAGAAGATTAACCGGTCCTCTTGAGCCTTGGGTGTCGTACGGTTTGAAGAACAGGTCAGAAATAAACGGGATTGACATTTCATTTTTCCACAGGGAGGTCCTCATGCAGAGGAGGTACGGATTGCGGGCTGCCTTCATCCCCTTATTGTTCATGGGATTCGGATGGTCGTTCGCGCAGACGACCGGCAAGATCGCCGGGACGATCACGGACAGGGAAACGGGAGAGCCGCTTGCGGACGCCAATGTCGTGCTGCTCCACACCTCGGCCGGGTCCTCGGCGGACCGGAACGGAAAATTCTTCATCCTGAACATCCCGCCCGGCGTTTATGACTTACAGGCCAACATGATCGGGTACAAGCCCGTCAAGATGGAAGGCTGTCGAGTCAGCGTCAATTCCACCACCCATCTCACCTTTGAACTGGAGAGGACCGTGCTCGAGGGCGAGGTCGTGGTTGTGACAGCCAGCGCGGTCTCATTCAAAAAGGACCAGACCAGTTCGGTCCGGAACGTCTCAGCGGAACAGATCTCCAGGCTGCCGCTCGAGAATGTGGACCAGGTGGTGAACATGCAGACCGGCGTGGTGCAGGGCCATTTCCGGGGCGGCCGTTCGAGCGAGGTCGCGTACCTCATCGACGGTCTTCAGGTCGTCAACTCGTTCAGCGAGTATTCCCGCCAGGCCGTCTATGTCGAGAAGGAGGTCGTCCAGGACCTGGAAGTGATCAAGGGCACCTTCGATGCGGAATACGGCCGCGCGATGAGCGGCATGGTCAATGCCGTGACCAAGGAGGGAGGCCGCAGATGGCATGGCTCCCTGTCGGGTGGTTTCGGCAATTATTTCACGGCCCACAACGACGTCTTCATCGGGCTGGGGAAGCCGGGATATCTGAAACGCAACCTGAGCCAGGACTACAAGGTTCAACTCGACGGCCCCGTCTTCAAGGATTTCATGACCATTTTCGTGAATTACCGGTATCAGGACAACCGGGGCCCCCTGAACGGCATCCGGCGTTTCAATCCATGGGATTACAGCGTGTACCCCGCTGAAAATCCTCTGTACTGGCACATCGAACACAGCGGGGACAACGGATACACGGCCATGCAGCGGGATTATTATCACAACCTTCTGGGGAAACTGACCACCCGTTTCGGCGGGAATCTGAAGGTGAACCTCCTCTACACCTTCAACGGGAGCAGGAGCAGGCAGTACAATTTCCAGTACAAGTACAATCCCGACGGTCTCGGGTGGAATTTGGGCAAGGTTCATTTCGGGGCCCTGGAAGCCAATCACATGCTTTCCAAATCCCTGTTCTACGACCTAAAGCTCTCCTATACGGCCAACGAGCAGCAATCGTGGCTGTTCGAGGATCCACTGGATTCCCGGACACTCAGCCCGAACTACAGGGGCGGCCTGGAGACGGGTTTCTACACCGGGGGCATGATCGATCCGGGCAGGAGAAGGGATACGTTTCTGAGAGGGGACGCCAAGCTGGATGTGGTCTGGCAGGCGGACAAGATACACGGGCTCAAGATGGGCTTCCTCTACACATCCCATGAAGTGGACCGCTGGCGTGCGGACGTCCGGAATCAATTCGAGGGATTGACCGAGGCCAACGACATGATTGTGGATCCGTTGACCGGCAAGATCGATTTCCCCAATTACATCCCTGAAATCATCCCCATCACGGAGAATACCATCGACATCTACAAGGTGAAACCCTTTGAGCTGTCGGGCTACATCCAGGACAAGATGGAATTCGACGAGATGGTGATCAAACTGGGCCTCCGGTACGATGCCTTCCATTCCAATACGAAGGTCCCTTCCAACTGGAGAAATCCCTCCAACCAGCTGTCCCTGCCCGATACGATGATGTCCACGCTTCTGGATAGCGAACCCCAGGTGCAGGTCAGCCCCAGGCTGGGATTGTCGTACAAGCTCAGCGACCAGGCGGTTCTCCGGCTGAGCTACGGGCATTTTTTCCAGATGCCGCAGATGTACGCTTTGTATGAAAACAATATCTTCCGCGTTCCACCCTTCGATTACAGCACAACCATGGGCAATCCGCAGATCAAGGCTGAGAAGACGGTGCAGTACGAAATCGGCCTCTGGCAGCAGCTGGCACAGGGCATGGGGCTTGAGGTCTCCGTGTACTATAAAGACATCTACAATCTCCTGAGCACCAAAGTCATGACCACCTACAATCAGATCCAGTACGGGCTGTTCACGAACAAGGATTACGGGAATGCGCGGGGCATCGAGCTGACCTGGGATTTCATGCGCGGCGGATTCTATTCGATCGTTAATTTCACTTACTCCTTCACGCGCGGGAATGCGGACAATCCCAGGCAGACCTTCACGCGGGCGGGCAGCAGCATGGATCCGATCACACGCCTGATCCCCATGTCCTGGGACCAGCGGTACACGATGAACGCCACGGTTTCCTATTCGGCGAACAATCTCAATGTGGCGTTGACCGGTTACGTCAACTCCGGCACGCCGTACACCTATTCGCCTCCCGGATACAGCACCCTGGCGCACATCAACCTGTACGAGAACAATTCCTCCAAGCCGGTCACCACGACCTTCGATTTTTCGGCTTCCTACACCCTCCCCGTTTACGGCAGGAACGCGGTCAGGCTGCTGCTCAATGTTTACAACCTGTTCGACCGGCTGAATCCCGTCTGGGTGTACGGAGATACGGGGCAGCCCTACACGCGCATCGTGACGGAGTCGGAAGTTCAAAAATTCCGAAGCGATTATAATGATTATTACGACCAGATCAAGAATCCGACGGGTTATTCCCATCCCCGGTCCGTCAAGTTGACCGTGGGCTATCAATTCTAGAAAGGGGCCGTCCGGTTTTACGGGCCGGATTTCATTCCTTCAAAAAGGAGAAAATCAATATGAATAGAGGGATCGGATTGAATCTACCCACCGCAGGCGGCGGGGAATCTTCGATCTGCAGGGCAAGAGTCGGCTGTATCCGCTCGCTTCCCCCGGGACAAGGCCCGGGGCACGCCCCGGTGAATGCGCTCGCTCTCAGATTCATGGTAGTGTTCCTCCTTCTGACGCTGACCGTCCCGGGCCTGCTGGGGCAGGGGAAGATGTACACAGGGCCTGAGGATCCGCCCGGCGACATATCGGCCATACGCTCCGGGCACATGAACGGCAACCGGATGCTGCTCTATTTCGAAAACAACACGCAGATCGCGGACTATCCGCCGGTGCCGGGCAACAACCTGTGGCCCAATGATTACAACGGCCTGCGGATGATAGACGTAGCCTCCGTGCTGGTCGGCAGCCAGATTATCCTGTACCAGGATTCCATCCCCATAGACCGGCCCGATGATCCACGGCTGTCCGAAGCCGGCCTGCTGGACACGCTTTATTTCGTCCAGTCGCATTCTTATGCATCCAACAATCCGGACATGAACTACGACAACACCGTGGAATGGGGGCTTTACCCGGTCCCCGGATACTGCAATCCGGCCCAGGACTACGCGGCCATGAGCAACAAGCCCGGTTCGTGGCCTCCGGAGGGCTGGCCGCTGACAGGCCGCGTCAAGGTTTGGCCTGGAGAATGGAACGGCCGTTTCGGCCGCGGTGTCATGAGCGCGGCCCTCGAGTCCTATTTCGTGGCCAATGACGCGCAGGACATGGAATACATCATTCAGAGGAACGATCCGGAGGAGAGGCTCATCACGGAGGGGCCGCGCTATCTTCCCAGGCCCGGCAGGACGATCGGGGATGTGGACCCGGGCATTACGATACAGAACGGACTGCCCTGGGGAGGCCTGGGCCTGCGCATGGAGGTGCGGGGGTACCAGTGGTCCAATTTCGAGGCCCAGGACATCGTTTTCTGGGAGTACAATATCACGAACATATCCGACTACGATTTGCCGACATGCGGTTTCGGATATTACATTGACAACTGCATCGGCGGCGATTTCGGAGCTGAAAATGAAGTGGGATACCGCGACAAGGTTCTGGACCTATCCTATGTGTGGGAGCGGCAGGGCATCGGGGAAGCGGGGAAAATCCCCGGGGTTATGGGATACGCCTATCTGGAAAGCCCGGGCAAACCGTATGACGGTGTGGACGACGATGACGACGGCCTGATGGACGAGAAAAGGGACAATGAAGCCGGTAGTATCGTCGGTCCGACCGAAGGGATAGACAATCTGCCCAAATTCCTGAACTTCTACCATTTCCATGAATCCGAACTGAAGCCGCATTTCGAGGGGGATGAAGACCAGGACTGGCGGGACGGCGTGGATCCGGACAACGACGGGATGTATGCGGAACTGAACGAACAGGGGGTTTGGGTGCTCGAACCCGGCGCTTTCGCGGGCGATGATGTCGGGATCGACGGCGTGGGCCCTGGTGATTTAAACTACTACGGGCCGGACCCGGACGGCACGGAGTGCAATCACAAGCCGGATTTTCTGGAAACCAAGGGCGAGCCGAATTTCGGGCCGCTCGACGTCAGTGAATCGGACATGCTGGGATTGACGAGTTTCCTCATGTTCGACTGGAACGAGTGGCAGACCATCTTCAGACTGACCCTGAACGAGGACGAGAACGTCTGGAATCAGATGAATTCGGACTCCCTTTCGGAATTCCTGGTGGCCGGATCGTACGGCTCCCTGTACATGATATTCGCGTCCTCGCCCTTCCCGTTTTACAAGGGCCGCACCGAACGCGTGTCCATGGCCTTCATGGCCGCATATGAAAACCTGGCGGCCATCAACGCGTCCGGACACCGGGCGCAGAACCTGTTCCGGCTTAAGGACGTGGCCCAGGTCATCTACGAGCACGATTACCAGTTCGCCCAGCCGCCGCTCATGCCCACGCTGAAGGCCATACCCGGGGACGGAAAAGTCATTCTGACCTGGGACGATTTTTCGGACCAGATGACGCAAGAGCCTCTTCTGGGCAAAATCAATGATTTTGAGGGCTACAAGCTCTACAAATCGACGGACAAGTACATGTCCGATCCCCAGATCATCACGGACGGGAAGGGCGCCAAAAAATTCCGCGCGCCCATTTTCCAGTGCGACAAGGTGGACACGATCACCGGCTATTGCGCATTCGGCGGCTCCCTGGACGGCCGCCTCGCATATCTGGGTGACGACACCGGGCTGCGGCACAGTTTTGTCGACACCGACGTGCAGAACGGAAGAACCTATTACTACGCATTGGTAGCGTATGATTACGGCATCGAGGATCTGAACGTCGCGCCTGCCGAGAACATGGTGGAGATCGAACTGGACGAATCGGAGAACGTGATCCGCATGGGTCAGAACGTGCAGGTTGTGACTCCGGGCCAGACGGCCGCGGGTTATGTGCCGGCCGGCGTGACCCTGGACATGCAGCGTTCCTCCGAAAGACTCACCCGGGGCGCAGTCACACCCACCGTGGTGGCCTGGGATGAACTGAAACCGGGACATACATACAAAATGACCTTCAGCTGCGATGCGACGGCGTACCTGGCTGCGGCGAAGCAGAGGAGGTCCTTCAGGGACGGGAGGCGGGTGACGGCCGGCATCGAGGTGTTTGATGTCACAGGGCAGCCCGCGCTGGTTTACCGGGAGGATTCCACGAATGCTTCCGCAGTGAACAATTTGAAGCACGACGAGGATCTGGGAGCCTGGCTTTATCCGCCGGGAGAAGAGATCACGACGGACATCTTTGACGGATTGCAATGTTCGGTGCGCATACCGGTCGATACCGTGGGCGTGGATCTCCTGAACACGGGCTGGATTCAGGGCCAGGCGCCGATACGCGTCCAGGTGAGTTCCGACGCGGAGTACTTCCCGTATCAGTATGACATCGTTTTTGATCCGGCCCGGGAATACCAGTCCGTCACCGAGAAAGCCGGCGTCATTTTCGATGTGGACGGGAGCCGTATCGACAGGACCAACAGGACGTTGGGGCTGACCTATCCGTTCCATGTCGTCAACACGCTTTATACAGACAGCCTCGGGAATCCCGAAAAGGTGGATATGATCCTCTTTGATGCCAACCAGAACAAGGTCTTCGACTGGGACACGGACCGGATACTGGTCGGTTATCCCGTGCTGGACAAGAGTGACTACTGGTGGGGAGGAACCATCTTTTCGTTTGATTTCATCCAGGCCGGCAGCGCCACGGATCCGACTTCCCAGGGCGACCGTTACCGCCTGTCGCTGACGAGGCCTTTTTCGGAATCGGATTCCGTCTTTTTCACGGTTGTGGGCGGACAGGCGGTGGATCCGGCCAGGCTGAAGAACGCCATGGATTCCATCAAGGTGGTGCCCAATCCCTATATCGCCACCAACCTGATGGAAACAGCGGTGGCGAACCAGTACCTGAACCAGAGGCGGCAGATTCTTTTCACCCATATACCGGCGAACTGCGTCATCCAGGTGTTCACGCCTTCCGGCGTGCTGGTGGATAAAATAGCCGTGGAGAACGAACCCACGGACGGAACCGTGCACTGGGATGTTCTGTCCAGAGAAGGGCTTGAGATTGCCGCAGGCATGTACATTTATCATGTCAAATCCACGGTGACCGGCGATGAGAAGGTCGGGAAATTTGCCGTCATCAAATGACGGCCCGGGTTCATGCTCCGCAACCTTTTGAAGGAGATGTCAAATGAAGATAAAAATTTTGTTCCTTTTCGTGGCCGCCGGCCTTCTGGTTTCCCGCGGGCTGCAGGCACAAACCAGGCCCTACCGTGTCGGCACCACAACAGCCAGTTTTCTGGAGATGGGGGTCGGGAGCGCCGGATGCGCCATGGGGGAGGCTTATGTCGGACATGCGCAGGATCTCAGCTCCGTGTACTGGAATCCGGCCGGTTTGTCCTATATGGCCATGAATGAGCTGCAGTTCATCTACCAACCCTGGATAGCAGGCATCCAGTTCACCCATGCGGCCGCATCCCTGAACCTGCCGGGATACGGGACATTCGCCCTTTCCTTCACCGGCATGAATTTCGGGACCACCCCGGTGACGAGCATGGAGATGCAGGAGGGGACCGGCGAATCCTATTCCGCGATGGACATGGCCGCAGGCCTCAGCTACGGCCGCAAGCTGGCCCAGTGGTTCGGATTCGGGGCTTCGGTCAAATACATCACGTCCGGAATCTGGCACATGAGGGCGGGCGCCGCAGCGGTGGATCTGGGCGTCATGGTCAGCACCGATTTCTTTTCCCCGGACGGGAAACGGGAAAACGGCCTTCGCATCGGCATGAGCATATCCAATTACGGGACCCGCATGCGTTATGAAGGCATGGACCTGCTGCAGCCCATCGACATATCGGGCGACGCGGGCAATTTCAAGAATGTGGAAGGGCAATTCCGCGTGCAGTCCTGGGAATTGCCGCTGATCTTCAGGTTCGGGATATCGCTCATCCCTTTGCAAATGGGCCCCAGCCGGCTGTGTCTGACCCTGGATGCCCTGCATCCGAACAACAACAGCGAATCGATCAATGTGGGCGGGGAATATCAGTGGCTGCTGTCCGGCCTGGGCAAACTGTTCCTCAGGGCCGGGTACCGCGGCCTTTTCATGGACGAATCGGAATACGGATTGACGCTGGGCGGCGGCGTCCATGTCCACCTGATGAACAACCGGGCGCTGAAAATGGATTACGCGTACCGGTCCATGGGCGTGTTCGGCAATTTCTCCATGTTCGGGATCGGGATGACGTTTTAAGGTTAGGATGTGGATATTTTTAATGACTGTCTTTGAAAACTGCGGCGCTCCTTGAAGGTGCGCCGCAGTTTTCACATGCGTCGCAGTTGGAAAACCGAAGCCGCCTCACTCTTCCTGCGTATCCCCGCCTGCGGCCGTTCATTCCTGATGCCTGACTGGATCCTGATCCATAAAAAACCATTGCTCTTTTCATGAAATCGTCGTAAGATTTTATGTGAGACAAGAAGAAAGGATCTGGAATCTGAATGCACGCGCATTCACCGCGGCGTGCCACAGGCTAAGCGAACGACTACAAACGAATTTTTCCCTACGGATCGAAGATTCTCCGGCAATGAGCCGCCGGGGAGCTTCAATTTCCCGGGCTGTACAGGAGGACTATTGATGACCCAGAAAACGAAAGTCGCGAAAGCGATCGTCCCGGCGGCGTTTTGCGCCGTTTTCCTGATCCTGTCCCCCTTCGAAGGCGCGGCCGGCGGCGAAGACAGCCTGGCGCTCAACGACAGGGAATATTTCGAAACGGCCGGATTCAATGTGCTGGTTTTCGAAAACCAGTATAACGGCATGTTCTTCGACGAAAAGACGGCCGGCATCCTGCTGATTCATCACGGCGTCCGGACTGCGACGGGCGGCGCGGTGCGGCTCAAACCCACGCCGGAGCAATGGGATCAGATACCCGAGGTGGTTGAGAGAAAAGTGGACCGGGAGAACCAGACCATCGAGGTCCGGCTCAGGTACAAGGATTTCGATTTCGAATCCCGCATCGTCGTCCGTCCGCAGGGAGGCGGCGTTCTTTTCAGTGTTTTTCTCGACCAGCCGCTTCCCTCGAGACTGGAGGGCCGCACGGGGCTCAATCTCGAGTTCCTGCCGTCCGCCTATTTTGAAAAAACATATGTCATGGACGGAAAGACCGGCATTTTTCCGATCTATCCATCCGGTCCCGTGGAAGTCAAACCGCTCGGCACGCAATTGCGCCAGTTCGCGGATCATGCCACATTCGACGACTGCGGCAGGGCCGAGTACGTGGAGCCGAAGCCGATCGCACAAGGGAAATCCATCATCCTGGCTCCGGAAGCCCCCGAACGCCGCATCCGCATCCAATCACTGGACGGCGTTCTGGCTCTTTTCGACGGCCGGAACGTGGCGCAGAACGGCTGGTTTGTGCTGCGCCAGCTGATCCCTGCGGGTACAACCGGTAAAGCGGCGGAATGGCTGCTGAGCCCCACTCTCATATCTGATTGGATACGCAAACCGGTCATCGGGCACTCCCAGGTCGGATACCTGCCGGACCTGAAAAAAACAGCGGTGATTGAACTGGACGGCCGCGATACGCCGGAAGCGTCCGCATCCGTGCTGCGGCTGGACGATGCCGGCGAATGGATCGAAGTATTCAGCGGCCCGGTGAAGGAATGGGGCCCATTCCTGAGATACCGGTATGCGTTTTTCGATTTCACCGCAGTGCGCGACAACGGCCTGTACGCCATTCAGTACGGCGCACAGCGGACGGATCCGTTTCCGATCGGATCCCATGTTTACGATGACATCTGGCAGCCCACGCTCGATGTCTGGTTCCCGGTGCAGATGGACCACATGTTCGTCAACGAAGCGTACCGGGTCTGGCATGGAGCGGCCCATCTGGACGACGCCCTTCAGGCGCCGGTGAATCATCAGCATTTCGACGGCTACCGGTCCGGGGACAGCACGGAAACAAAGTACAAGCCCGGGGAGCGCATCCCCGGCTTGAATGTGGGGGGATGGTTTGACGCGGGCGACTATGATATCCGGACAGGTTCGCATTGCAGCACGGTCAGGCATTTTGCGGATGCGTGGGAGCATTTCGGAATCCGGCGGGACGAGACGCTCGTGGACCAGGCGCAGCGCTACGTGGACATCCATCATCCGGACGGGAAGCCGGACATCCTGCAGCAGATCGAGCAGGGCGCGCTGGCTCTGGTTGCGCAGCATCGCGCGTTCGGCCGGGCCATAGCCGGCATCATCGTACCCGAACTGCACCAGTACCACCATCTCGGCGACGGGTCAACCATGACGGACAACCTGCCGTACAATCCCGCACTCAGGGAGGATGAATCCGACAGATTCTCGAGCGGCAAGCCGGACGACCGTTGGGCGTTCACGAACCGGTCCCCCTGGACCAACTACGCTTCCATCGCAGCCTTGGCTGCAGCCGGCCGGGCTTTGAGGGGTTTCAACGATTCACTGGCGTCGGAATGCCTGGCCGCTGCAGAGAATGCCTGGGCGGATGAACACAGGCAGGCTGAGCCGGAAAAACGGACGGGATTCAGGCCTTTCGGGACCGGTGAAATCGATGCAGCCCTGCAGCTTTTCATTTCCACAAAAGACAAGTCCTATATGGACCGGTTCGAAAAATTATTGTGGCCGGCCATGGAAAGGGGTTTTCAGTGGAACATGAGAAGCGCGGTGCAGGCGGTTCCGTTCATGGGCAAGGGATTCAGGAAAAAACTGCTTCCTTTCGTTGAAAAATACAAGATTGCGGATGAAGAGGCCACCCGGCAGAATCCGTACGGCGTGCCGATCACGGCGAGAGGCTGGGCCGGCAACGGAAACGTTATCTCCTGGGCGGTCACGCAGTATCTCCTGCATCAGGCTTTTCCGGAAGTGATCGGGCCTGAGGCCGTGTACCGGGGGCTGGAATACATACACGGCTGCCACCCGTATTCGAACATCTCTTTTGTGTCTGGTGTTGGCCTGCGTTCCAAAAAGGTCGCCTACGGCAACAACCGTGCGGATTTCAGCTTCATCGCGGGCGGCGTCGTTCCCGGCGTGCTGGTCATCAAGCCGGATTTCCCGGAGAACAAGGAGGATTGGCCGTTTTTATGGGGCGAGAATGAATACGTGATCGACATCTGCGCGGAATATATTCTGCTGGCGAATGCCGCGAATGATCCGGCGGATCGAATCAAGTGAGAGGGACACACGGACAGGGATTTTCACTGACCCTGCAAAAAAAGACAAAGGGTGCCTCAGAAAACGAAGAGGAGTCCATCATGGTTCGCAGGAATTTCAGTCATGCAGGTTTTCGATGCCGTATCAGCAAGCAGGGCATCCGGCCTCAACGCCTTTTGATTTCATGGCTGCTTGCGGCAGCAGCCCTTCTGCTTTCCGCATGCGCGTCCATGGTTTCGACGAGCAGCCATACGGTGAAGAAGCCGCCGTTTTATCACGGCCGGGCTCCGATCAGCGCGGAATCCATCGGCCGCTTCCCTTCGGTTGTGGACCGATGCATGTGGATGTCGAATCAGAGCTTCGGATGGGATGAAACGTTCCGGAAGGTGCTTGACTCAATCGACGGGATGCTGGCCGGATATGAATTTCTCGATGAGCTTCCCGCAGTCCGGATGTCGCAGGAACAAAGTCCGGGCGTATTTCTCGGAGCCGGAGAGCAGGCATCGGAAGAGGATGAATCGCGGATCAATGTATTGGAAGTGACGTCTCCATCCAAGAACTGGTCCCTGAAGGCGGCGGAGATGATGCGGGAGAGAGGCCTTGCGAGGGCTCTTTTCGTAACCGTCAGCATCACGGATCACTGGGTCAGGCAAAGGGGCCTGTTGGGGAAGAAGGTACTGGATCTCGGCACAGGCTACATCGCGGACATCCCCTGGCTGACCGATCTCGATACTCCCATCCAGGTATTCCAGGTCAACGGCATCATCCTGGATGCGAACGGGAAGGTGATGCGCAGCGGATCCGAAGGCATTGCGTTCACGAAGACGCCCTTTCTGATTGGAGCCATTCTCGGGGCCCAACAGACGATGGACAAGGAAACCGTGGAGCGCCTGCTCACTGAGGAGCGCAGAGAGGATTTGAAAGGCGCACCCCTGAAGCTCGAGGCTGCGGTTCAGAACCTCATTGCGCAATTGACCGGCCAGGCAGAAGTTCTGATGCCGCTCCCGTCCATTGATGATGAGGATTGATCACCGGAGGAATATTTGTCAGGAAGTTATGGACGGAGAGGTCGTTTAGACGGGATACGAAAGCGCACCCACGGGGACCGTGGCTGCGAGGAAAATCCCTTTATGTCTTCACAAAGGAAATTCCCTGTGGATAATCCATTCCTTCTCCTGGCGCATCTGCAGGCACAGACAGAGGGAGGCAAGCCGTATCTTTTCCTGAAATCCCCTCGATTGGATTTTAAAAAATGAAATGATTTTCAAACGGTCTTTTTCCGCTCCTCCGAACGGATTCAGCAGGGTGAAATGAGGGGAATAGCTGTCAAAGACCGTGTGGCTGAAGAATTTCAGCGTCCGCTGGATGTGATGGGGTTTTTTCAGAAGGCCGGGATTTTTGAGGAACCTCTCGAGATAACCGGATCCGGTCCCCATGGGATGCAGGCGGGCTGCGATAAGTGTATGGAGAATCTTCATGTTGTCGTTCGGTTCGTAGTTCACGACGACCGCCGTATCTCTGAAGCCGATGTCATTTTTGGAAAGCCGGCGTAGTGTGAATATGCTGTCCGGTCTGAAACAGCGGAGCAGGTCCTCGGTCTCGCGCTCGATGGCGGCCATTTTCCCCGCTTTGAAATCAATGGAGTCTCCGATGGTGAGATGAAATCCATATGGCCTTGCCTGGGTCTGCCATTCTTCACCGAATCCCGGGAAATTTTTTAATGCGGCGGGCCTGGGGACTTCCTTGCGGTTGCGGATATCGTATCCGAGTACGGAGGATCCGAATTTGTAGAACGGGCTTTTCCCCGGAGGAATGTAGTAAACGGCGAATTTGGGCATGACGGATCCCCTTTTTCTTGAGAAATGCTGTGTTGTCTGAACGCGCCGTGCATGAATCTGGCAGCGAGCGCATTCCCCTTAGGCTTGCCTCGGGGTAAGCGAGCGAATCCAAATGTCTTTTTCTTTACAGATCGAAGATTCCCCGGCAGCTTGCTGCCGTAGAGCTTCAATCGCCCTCGATCCCACCCCTCAGAATCCCTCCCGGCCCGGTATCGGTCTCCCTTTGGGAAAGGGGTATAAAAGAAAGAAGGCAACCTTCGGTGAAAGGGTTGCCTTCTTACAAGAGAGCAGGTTCTTACAGGATCAAACCCTTCCGGATCAGATCAATCCGCGTTTTTTGAGCAGCGGATCGATTTTCGGCTCCGCCCCCCGGAACCGTCTGTAAAGCGTCATGGCATCCTCGGATCCGCCCGCAGACAGGATGTGCTTCCGGAAAGCGCCCGCGGTTTCCGGGTCGAAAAGCCCTTTTTCCCGGAATGCCTCGAACGCGTCCGCATCCAGAACCTCGGCCCAGATGTAGCTGTAATATCCAGCTGCGTATCCCCCGCCGAACACATGCCGGAAATGAGGCGTCCGGTAACGTGTCACGATCTCCGGGATCAGGCCGATGGCATCCAGCGATTTCTTCTCAAAGGTGTTGGCATCCTGCTGCGTGGTATCGGTCAGCACATGCCAATCCATATCCAAAAAGGACGCGGCCAGGTATTCGGTTGTGGCAAAACCCTGGTTGAAAAGGCTCGATTTCCGGATTTTGTCGATCAGGGCGTCGGGCATGGGCTCGTCTGTTTCAAAATGACGGGCATACATCTTCAAAACCTCGGGTTCTTTGGCCCAGTTCTCCATGATCTGGGAGGGCAGTTCCACAAAATCCCTGGGCACGGACGTGCCGGACATGCGGCGGTAAGTCGTATTGGCCAGCAGTCCGTGAAGGGCGTGGCCGAACTCGTGGAACAGGGTTTCCACCTCCTCGAGGGTTAAAAGCGAGGGCTTTTCACTCGTCGGCTTGGTGAAATTTCCGACATTCACGATAATGGGCCGTATATTCTTCCCGTCCTTGCGGTACTGGTCGCGGTAATTGCTCATCCAGGCGCCTCCCCGCTTGCTCGGCCTGGGAAAATAGTCCGTGTACAAAATGCCCACATGGGATCCGTCCGCATCCGTGACTTCGAAGGCCTGGACATCCGGATGGTACACGGGCAGGTTCCGCAGCTCCTTGAAGGACAGCCCGTACAGTTTCTGCGCTACGGTGAACACGCCCTTGATCACGTTTTCCAGTTTGAAATAAGGCCTCAGCATTTCCTCGTCCAAATCGTATTCGGCCTTTTTGAGCTTTTCAGCATAGTACCACCAGTCCCAGGGCTGCAGTTTGAACGAGGAGCCTTCCCGGTCGATCAGGGCCTGCAGGCTCGCCGCTTCCTGTGCGGCGCGTTTCAGGGCCGGCTTCCAGAGCCGGCGCAGCAGGCTGTAGACCTGTCCGGGCTCTGCCGCCATGCTCTCTTCCAGCGCGAAATGCGCATAGGTGGGATACCCCAGTAGCGCGGCTTTCTGTGCGCGCAGGGAGGCGATACGGGATGCGACGGCCTTGTTGTCCTGCGCATTGCCGTTGTCGCCGCGCATGATGTAGGCCTTGAACATTTTTTCCCGCATGTCCCTGCGTTTGCTGTACTGCAGGAACGGGATCAGGCTCGGTTTGTGCAGGGTGAAAATCCATTTTCCCGGCTTGTTCCGTTCCGACGCAGCCTCCGCAGCGGCTGCGACTGCGCCTTCTGGAAGGCCGTCCAGATCCGCGCTGTCCTCGATCACGAGTTCAAAGGCATTGTCTTCCTTGAGGACGTTTTCGCCGAATTTGAGGGAGAGGAGGGACAATTCCTCGTTGATTTTGCGAAGCGTTTCCTTCCCTGCAGGATCCAGGTTCGCTCCTCCACGCACGAAATCCTTGTACTGTTTTTCGAGCAGCATGGCCTGTTCAGGCTGGAGGTTCAATTTTTCCCGCTCTTCGTAAACAGCCTTGACGCGCCTGAACAGCCTTTCGTCCAGCAGGATGTCGTCGCGGTGCTTGGACAGCATGGGGGAGACCTGTTTCGCGATTTCATCCATCCGGTCGTTGGTCATGGCGGAGTAGAGATTGAAGAAAACATCCCGGACGCGCGAAAGCGATTCCCCGGTCCGGTCCAGCGCCTCCAGGGTGTTCGCGAAGGTGGGGGTTTCGGGATGGGTTGCAATGGCTTCGATTTCCCGCTTTTCATCCTCAATGCCCGCCTGGAATGCGGGCAGGAAATGCGCCTCCCGGATGCGGTCGAAAGGCGGGGTTCCGAAAGGCGTGTCGAATTCGCGGGAAAAAGGATTGTCGGGTTGTCTGGAGCAGGACATCAGTAGGACAACGGCCGTTATCAGAATCAGAACGGATTTCATGCAAAACCTCCTTTATATTATTGTAAAATGATGGTTGCCTTGTTCCATCCGGAAGCCCGGTTTAATCTGTCAGCGAGCGCATGTCCCTGAGCTCGCCGCGGTGTAATCGAGCGAATCCAAAAGGCTTTTTCCATACAGATCGAAGATTCCCCGGCAGGGAGCTGCGGGGGTGCTTCAATCCGTCAGCGAGCGATCACCCCGCGTTTTCTCGCGGAGGAAATATTCGTGCGTCGCAGATCAAGAATCATCCAATCGAAGATCCCCGCGGCAGGCTGACCGGGAGCTTCCCTTGTCTCCATCCGTCAATACCCGCCGTACAGCCCCCTGGCGCCTGTGCCCTTCTCGAATTTCAGTTCCTTGAGCATGGCGGATTTCACGTTGATCTTGAAGTAAAAATGCTTGTTGTATCCGGTCGGGGACCAGACGAAACGGGCCTCCCAGCAGTGCAGGTCCCTTTCGAACACGATGTCCTGGCTCGAGGGTTTTTTCCGGATCAGGTCCCAGTGGGACTGATAGGAGATGCGCCAGTTCTTGGTGAGGCTGAGATTGAGGGACGGCCTGAACCACACGGTTTTGTTCACCTCGTCCGGTGTGCTGCGGTTTTCCGTATAGCTCAGCGTGGCGGACAGCCTCCACTCATTGTCCATGCCCGTATATCCCTCCATCATTTCGAAACGGTCGCCCGGCACGTTCCGGAGAGGATCCATGGCTGAGGACAGGTAATCCTGCGGATGGGATTCCAGGCTCTGGCCTTCCGTGGGGCCTGTGGCCGAGCCCTCCGTCCGGATGCGGCCCTGCACCTGCAGGCTGAGATTCGCGCTGAAACTCGTCATGCGCAGGAGGCGGGAACCCAGAACGTCTTTGAAGTCCTTCCAGTTGACGCCGTCCACATAGAGACGGTTGATGCGGGTGCCGGATTCATTGACGGCATAGGGGGAATGCGACGCGGAAAAATCCAGGTTCACGCTTCTCAGAGGATTGGCGTAGAAACGCGTGCGGATCTCGCTCCACTTGAATTCCTTCTGCTTGCCGTTGTATCCGGTGGACAGGTTCCATTTGAACAATTCGACTTTTTTAGCCTTTTCCCCCTCCCCGATCCTCATCTGGAAAACGTTGTCCAGGGCGAAATTGAGCGACTTGCTCCCGCCCCTGGGAGTCCCGGAAAAGAGGCTTTCGCTGTAACGGTCGTAGGATTGTCTTTTTCCGGTTGAATCCGCGACCGTTTGATAATATCCGTACGCATCCCTGGAAAAATCGGGCTGATAAATCCAGCTGACGTTCGGCGTCAGGACATGCCGGACCATGACCTCCGGGAAAAACCGGGTCCGGAAAATGCCGTACAGTTTGGTGCTCGCAGTGGCCCGCGTGCTGAAGGTGTGGCGCGCGAAGAATCCTTTTTCGGTCCGGTTTTTGACCGTGTTCGTCCCGGGATCCAGGTAGTACGTTTTTCGGCTGTCCATCCAGCTTTCCTGTATATCGATGCTGGGATTGATGTTGAAATAGGACAGTTTCTGCGTGGTCGAAAGCGAAAAATCATGCTTCCAGCCCGTGCCGCGGGTTTCGCGGAAGGCGCCTTCGCTCTGGCCGGCCAGCCTCTTGTCCCTTCGTCTGAGCGCCTGGGAATTGTAGGAGGTGTATATCGTCTCGTACCATTTGGGATCCGAGGATGATTTTTTGGATTTCCCGAACAGGGGGATTTGCCCGACACGCAGGGAAACCTGGGGGAAGGTTTCCGAGAGCTCGTCCGTCTTGAGGTTTCTGCGCTGCTGCAGGTTCACCTGTAGGCTCCGGGATCCGCCGAAATTTTTCGAAAAAGTCGCGTTGGACCTTATTTCCTGCTGCATGCGGTATTCACGGCTCGGGCTGACTTCCCGGTAAAAACGGCCGGAACTCAACAGATAGGCTGAAACCGTCAGCCGGGCGGTCGGCGAGAATTCCTGGGAATGATTGACGTTCAGGTCCCATCGCCTGTCCTTCTGGCCGAGGGCTTCAAAATCCTTACGGGTCAGGGATCCGGAAACCGAACCCCGCAGTTTGTACCGCACTTGGTAATTGGCGGTTCCCCGGAAAAGAACGCCGCTTTTTTCGAAATAGTCCACCGTGCTTTTCAGATCCCAGTATTCGCTGGCAGCCCAATAATACCCGATGCCCCGGAGGTAACGGCCCTCGTCGCCGCTTTCTCCGTATCGCGGTATGAGAAAACCGGAATGCCTTCCCCGCTTGATCGGGAACAGTCCGAATGGGAGGGCCATCACCGGCACCTTTCCGAAGTAGAGGACGATGGGCTTTGCGATCAGCTTGTCGTTGACCATGATTTTCATGCGCCTGGACCAGAAGGAGTAATGCGGGGCGGAATCGTTCTTGCAGGTCGTGTAGCTGCCGTTCTGCACATGGAATTCGTTCTGCTTCGGCATTTTCAGGATGTTTCCGCCGTAGAAACCGTCTTCATAGGCCGTGCGGCCGCGCAGCACCCTGCCTTTTCGGGTTCTGAAATTGAAAGTCATGACCTCGCCGGTCATGGCGTCATCGCCGTCGTTGAACTGGGGAAGATCGCGAAGCACCGGGACGCGGACGGAATCCCCGGAATCCGTTTTATGCCAGGTTGAATCCTGTATGCCCTCCGCGGTCAGCACGGCTTTATCCCAGTCCACGGTTATTTTTCCGGCCGTGAGCGTCATGGACAGGTAGCTGACCCTGGCCTTTCCGGAAAGCACGCTTCTTTTTTCCTTCACGAAGTTTTCGATGGATTGGGCTTCGTAGGATACCGGGCCTTCGAGGTCAGGCGATTTTTTTCTCACAGCCGCTGTGGTGGTATCCGTCAGGGCGGTATCGGCGGGTGAGGCAAAAAAGCCGGGTTGCGCCCGGCTGCTG
>JAFGEX010000365.1 GCA_016931355.1 bacterium | reverse complement strand
CACGATGTCCTCGTCGAGGATTGGGGGGGCAAGGTCCAATGCGCGGAAGTATCCGCCAAGACGGGCCAGGGAATAGACCGCCTGCTCGAACAGATCCTGCTCGAGGCGGAGATGTTGGACGTCAAAGCCAATCCAGAGACGAAGGCGTCGGCAGTCATCATTGAGGCGAAGATGGACAAGGGGCGAGGGATCGCAGCGACCGTTCTCGTCCAGAAGGGGACCCTTCAGATCGGAGACATTTTTGTCGCCGGGCAATATCATGGACGTGTGCGCGCCATGTTCAACGAACGCAACCAGAAATTAAAGGAGGCGCCTCCCTCCACGCCCGTCCAGGTGCTGGGATGCATGGGTGTGCCCCAGGCCGGCGACCAGCTCGTCGTGGTCGATTCCGAACAGGAAGCCAGGGAAATCAGCATCAAAAGACAACAATTGCGCCGCGAACAGAATTTCCGCCAGGTGCGGCGTCTGACGCTGGACCAGATTTCGAAGCGGATCGCGGAAGGGCAGGTCCGGGAGCTTTCCGTGATCATCAAGGGTGATGTGGACGGCTCCGTGGAAGCCATCAGCGATTCCCTGATGGACCTGGCGACCAAGGATGTGGCGGTGCGTATCATCCACAAGGGTGTGGGCGCCATCAAGGAATCGGACGTTCTGCTGGCCGAAGCGTCGCAGGCCGTCATCCTCGGATTTCATATCAATCCGACCGCCAAGGCCCGTGATTTGGCGGTTCGGGAGGATGTGGACATCCGCCTTTACAACGTGATCTACGACCTCATCAACGACGTCAAACTGGCGCTGTCCGGACTTCTGGAGCCGGAGGTTTCCGAGAAGGTGGTCGGCATCGTCGAGATCCGGGAGGTGTTCAAGGCCTCCAAGATCGGAAAGATTGCAGGCTGTTTCGTGCAATCCGGCAAGCTTTCGCGAAACGATTCCATCCGCCTGATCCGGGACGGCAAAACGGTCCATACCGGCAAGATATCGACGCTCAAGCGTTTCAAGGACGATGTCCGGGAAGTGGCTTTGGGTTTCGAATGCGGATTGACGATTGAAAATTTCGAGGACATCCGGGTCGGAGACATGATCGAGGCCTATGAAAGAATCGAAAAAGCGAGGAGCCTCTGATCCATGCTGATCGGATCCCTGCAGGTGGAACTGCATTTGCCGGCCTGTCATTCACTCAAAGAAAAACGCTTCACCCTGCAGGGGCTGAAGACCCGGCTGCGGAACCGGTTCAACGTCTCCGTGGCGGAGGTCGATTATCAGGATAAATGGCAGCGTTCCGTCCTAGGCGTTGCCTGCATTTCCAATGACCGGAAGCATGTTGATGAAATGCTCCAGAAAGTGCTCCGGGACATCGAGAAGGAATCCGAGGCGGAAGTCATCGGACAGCTCATCGAGGTATTCTGAGGCAGCATGCAGGGAAAACGGTGCAAACAGGTCGGTGAGCTGCTCAAACGGGAAATCGGTTCCATCCTCCTGGAGCGCGTGAGGGACCCGAAGATCGGTTTCATCACGGTCACCGCAGTCACGGTGACGCGGGATCTGAGGCTGGCTAAAATTCACGTGTCCGTGCTGGGCAATGAAGAGCAGAAGAAACAGGGGCTCGCGGCGCTCAGGCATGCGATACCCTTCATCCGGAACGAGATCGGACAGCGCGTGGCGCTTCGGTTTCTTCCGGAGCTTCAAATCTGCGAGGATCAATCCATCGACCGCATCCTGCGGATCGAATCCCTGCTGCACGATGTCGGATTGGACTCCTCCGGAAAAGACGGTAAAGACGGAAAAGACGGTTCTTCGTGATGTCATGCATCCAAAACCCGGATGAAATTCTCAGCGCTGTTTGCGACGCATTGAAGCGGGAAAACTCATTTTTAATCACCACCCATATTCGGCCGGACGGGGATTCCCTGACGTCCGTGCTGGTTTTGGCCCATGTACTGAAGGCGCTGGACAAGGATCACTGGATCGTACTCGACGATCCCATACCGGCGAAATACCGATTTCTTCCCGGAATCGAAACCATCCTCCAGGTCCAGAACGCCCGGCCCTTGACTCGGCACCGCGCATGCGTCGTCATGGATTCCTCGACCCTGAACCGCATCGGAACCCTGGCCGAAACCGTCCAGAAATGTCCTTTGATCATCAACATCGACCATCATCACAGCAACGAGCATTTCGGGCATCTGAATTGGGTGAACGGCGACGAGAGCAGCACTGTGGAAATGGGCTACGCCGTCCTGACACGATTTGGCATCGAAGTGACGCAGGAAATCGCAACCCTTGTGTATGCGGGGATCGTCTGCGACACGGGGTGTTTCCGTTTTCCAAACACCACGTCCCGCTCGCTTGAGATTTGCGGTGAAATGATCCGGAAGGGCGTGTCACCCAAGTTCATCGCGGACAAGATGTTTTACCAGAAAAATCCCGACACGCTGAGGGCCCTGGCCCGCGCGCTCGATTCCATGGAACTTTATTTCAACGATACGGTCGGATGCATCCACATCCGGAAGGAAGATCTGGACAGCCTCTCTGAGGCGGACACAGAGGGTTTTGTGGATTATCTTCAGCTTGTCCCGGGTACGAAGGTCAATTTTTTTATGCGCGAAGAGGCGAAAAACAGGTACCGGGTGAGCCTCCGCTCCAAAAACAACATCCCCATCGACGAGATTGCGCGCGTATTCGGAGGCGGGGGGCACGCACAAGCTGCGGGATGCACGATCGAGGGCACCCTGCCGGATGTCCGGAAAAAAATATTGGAGGTGCTGCGGCGGCGGCTGGATTGAAAATGGATCGGCAGGTGCATTCCACGGGGCTTATTGCGGGGAATGGGGGGGGAATCTCAATGACCTCATCCCGACCGGTCGACCATTTCCCGCAGCCAGCTCAAAGCTTCAATCCGATGGCAAGCGTCACAGAGCAAAGAGAGATGTCTTTCTCCCTGCAGATTGAAACATCGCCGCCGCTTGCGGCGGGATTCTCCAACACCGGCATGACCTGCGGTGATTTTGAACGC
This sequence comes from bacterium, assembly GCA_016931355.1. GTDB lineage: Bacteria > Zhuqueibacterota > QNDG01 > QNDG01 > JABMRT01 > JAFGEX01. Next base: position 379 of record JAFGEX010000365.1, on the reverse strand, counting down.
GGCCTGATCCTGAACATCAACAAACCCGCGGGGTGGACCTCGTTCGATGTCATCCGGCGTCTGCGGCATTTGACCGGATGCAGGAAAATCGGGCATGGAGGCACGCTGGATCCCATGGCCAGGGGAGTGCTTCTCGTGTGCACGGGAAAGGCGACGAAAGCATTCGACAGCCTGCTTCTTCTGGAAAAAGAGTACGAAGGCACGATCCAACTGGGAATACAGACGGATACGGATGACGTTGAAGGCAGGATTCTGAACCGGTCGACGGTCCCCGATTTTATTGATGAGGAGATCCGCGGCGCGCTATGCCGGTTTGAAGGCGAAATAGAGCAGATCCCGCCGGCCTATTCTGCGCTCAAGAAGAAAGGCAAACCCCTGT
>JAFGEX010000364.1 GCA_016931355.1 bacterium | reverse complement strand
CGCTCAAGAATTTGAAGGGCGGCGGAGAGCGTATTCTGCTCGTCGAGGACTCGGACGGCGTGCGGGAATTCGCGAAAATGGCGCTCGCCGAGAACGGGTATCATGTGACCCCGGCGGCGAATGCGGAGGAAGCCCTGTCCCTGTTCCGGAAGAAGCCGGGCCGATTCAAACTGTTGCTCTGCGACGTGGTTCTTCCGGATCAATCGGGTCTGGATCTCTATGAGCAATTGAAGGCCCGCGATCCGAAGCTGAAAATTCTTCTGACCAGCGGATATTCGGACAGCAAATCCCAGTGGCCGGCGATCCAGCAGAAGGGGTTCGAATACCTTCAGAAACCCTATTCCCTCGCGCAGCTTTTGAGCGCCGTGAAGAAGATCCTGGCGCATTGAACGGATGTCCGCATCCGGATTCTGATCAAAGTCAGGAGGAACGACGATTCCGACGAAGCGCAGAAAAAATATTTTTCACAGAAGCCTGGTTTTCCGGCTCACCGTGATCATCATGCTGGGAGAGGCAGCCGCCATCGCCATTCTGGGCGTTTTTCTCCCGTCCGGGCTGCCGGTGTTTCCCGCCGTCCTCCTCGTCCCGATCGCTTCCGCCCTGCTGATCATCCCGTTCCTCTTCGTCGTGCTGCATATCCGGATGCGCCGTTTGGCTGAAGCGATGGACAGGGTCTCGCAGGGTTTTTTCGATACGCGCCTGGGGGGCCGCCAGTCCAAGGATGAACTGGGGCGGATGCATTCCGCATTCAACGAATCCCTTTCCCATATCGAAGAGACCTTCCATTCCATGACGAGCCGCGTTCAGGAACTGAAGAACGCCGAGCATGAAATGTGGAACATGAATTCCGAGCTCGAGAGGAGGGTTCGGGAGAGGACAGGCCAGTTCGAGGCGGCCAACAGGGAATTGGAGGCTTTCATCTATTCCGTTTCGCATGATCTGCGCGCGCCGCTGCGGAGCATCGACGGATTCAGCAGTGCCCTCGAGGAGGAATATGCGGACGTGATGGATGTGGTGGGCCGGGATTACCTCCGCCGTGTGCGGGCGGCCTGCAGCCGGATGTCCGTGCTCATCGACGACCTTCTGAAGCTGTCGCGTCTGACCCAGGGCGATCTCGTTCTGGGCGAGGTCAACCTCTCCAAGATGGTCGGGAAAATCTGCCAGCAGCTGCGGCAGTCTGACCTGTCGCGGAACGCGGAGTTCGAAATCGAGTCCGACGTCATCGCTGTCGCGGATTCGCGGCTCATCCAGGTAGTGCTCGAAAACCTCCTGGGAAACGCATGGAAGTACACGAAACACAAGGTCCAGGCCCATATCGGTTTCGGCGTCATCCGGAAGGGCGAGGAGGACTGTTTTTTTGTCCGGGACAACGGCGCCGGATTCGACATGAAGGAGGCGGACCGCCTGTTTCAGAAATTCCAACGGCTGCACCTGGAATCCGATTTTGAAGGCAGCGGCATCGGTCTGACCACGGTACGGCGCATTGTGTTCAGGCACGGAGGGCGGGTCTGGGCCGAAGGCAAGGAGAATGAGGGGGCCACGTTCTATTTTACGCTCGGACCCCCGGGAAGCGGCAAGGCATGAGCCATGGGTGACATCCGCATGCTCATCATCGAGGATTCGGAGGATGATACCCTCCTTTTGCTCCGCGAACTGAAGCGCAGGGGCATTGTGCCGGAGTATCTCCGGGTGGACACGCCCGATTCCTTCCAGGCTTCCCTGGCCGGGGACCGCTGGGATGTGATCATCGCGGACTACAATCTGCCGAAATTCAACGCCCTGGACGCTTTGAGATGGACGCATGAGAAAGGCATCGATCTGCCGTTCATCATCGTTTCGGGCGCCATTGGAGAGGAAACCGCTGTTTCAGCCATGAAAGCGGGGGCTCATGATTACATCAAAAAGGGGGATTTCGGCCGGCTGATCCCGGCCATCGAACGGGAAATGAGGGAAGTGAGGGTGAGGCGTGAGAAACGAAACGCGGAACACGCCCAGAAACAGGGCGAGCGCCTGCTCCGCGCGGTGATCGACGCGACACCCGCCCTCATCACGGTCAAGGACCGCGAGGGACGCATCATTCTGAGCAATCGTTATGCGGCCGAATGGTTCCATCTGACGCCTGAGCAGATGCTGGGCAAGACGGACGGGGAACTCCTCCAATCCGCCCGGGAATCGGCCGGAGGGCTGGAATGGCTTTTCTCCGATGATATGGAGGTGATCCGGACGCAGTCGTCGCGCTTCATCCCGGACTATAAATACAATCATCCGGACGGGTCATCCCGGCATCTGGCCGTGACCAAGGTCCCGCTGGAACTCAACGGCAGAAAAGACTACGTGCTGACCGTTTCCATCGACATCACGGATCAGATCCAGGCGGAGGAGGACAGGGAGCGGATGCAGATGCAGCTCCTCCAGGCCCAGAAGATGGACGCCATCGGGGTTCTGACCGGCGGTGTGGCCCATGATTTCAACAACCTGCTGACTGCCATTCACGGCTGCACGGACATGGCCCTCCTGCGCGTCGAAAAGGATGATCCCATCTACCATGATCTGCGCGAGGTGCAGATCGCCAGCGAAAAGGCCGCAGACCTCACCCATCAGTTGCTGCTCTTCAGCCGGAAAAATCCCATCTTGTTCGCGCCGCTCGACCTGAACAAGGTGATCGGGGATCTCCTCAAGATGCTTCACCGGCTGATCGGGGAGGACATCCAGATCCTCACCCGGCTCAACCAAACCCTGTGGCCGGTTCGCGCGGACCGGGGGACGCTGGAGCAGGTCATCATGAACCTGGCCGTGAACGCCCGCGACGCCATGCCCAAAGGCGGCACCCTGAGGCTCTCCACGCAGAACGTTGTGGTGAACGAGGCGGTGGCAGGAGACAATCCGAAGGCCAGGCCGGGCTCCTTTGTCTGTTTCCAGATCACGGACACGGGCGCCGGCATCGAGCCGGATGTGCTTCCCCACATCTTCGAGCCGTTTTTCAGCACCAAGGGCCCCGGCAGGGGGACGGGCCTCGGACTTTCCGTGGCCTACGGCATTGTGCTCCAGCATGAAGGCTGGATCGAGGTGGAAAGCGCTCGGGGATCCGGTTCCACGTTCACGGTTTATCTGCCCGCAATGGAGGAGGCGGTCGAGATCGTCGAGGAGGAAGAAATCCGCATGGAGCTCTACCGGGGCAGCGGCGAGCGCATCCTCCTGGTCGAGGACGAAGAGGGATTGCGGCGTTTCATGGACCGGGCCCTGACCAAATACGGCTATCAGGTGGTCGAGACCTCCAATGTCCGGGAAGCCCTGGATGTCTATCACCGCGAATCCGGCGCCTTCGACCTGGTGCTGACCGATGTGGTTCTCCCGGGAGAAAGCGGCCTGGAATTCGTTGAAAGGCTCCAACGCCTGAAGCGGGACATCCGGGTTCTGTTGACAAGCGGATACACAGACCAAAAATCCCAGTGGCTGGTCATCCAGGAAAAGGGTTATCCGTTTCTTCAAAAGCCTTTCACGCTCGCCGGGCTTCTGCGGATGGTGCATGATATGCTCCACACTTGACCGGAGTCCGGCATGTCCCAGTCCCTGTACGAACCATCCGTGTTTTGGCTCGATCCCTTTGCCCATGCGGCCGCTGTGACGTCCTTCCACAGCCATTTTTCCATCCCCCGCGGCCCGGCGGATCGGAGCCTGCTCGGCGGCATCCTCCTCGCTTTCGCGAATCTGCCCTATGAAAACCTCAGCAAAATCATCAAGCATCACGAATTCGAAGAGCCTCTGTCCAAAATCAGCCTGCCCGGCGAGGTGTTCGAAGGGTACCTGGAATCGGGGCTCGGGGGGACCTGCTTCGCCCTGACCTTTTTCCTGCAGGCCATTCTCGCATCGAACGGGTTCAGCTGTTATCCGGTCATGGCGGACATGAGGCAGGGCCCGAACACCCATTGCGGCCTGATCGTCCATCTGGACGGCCGGAAGCTCCTCGCGGACCCGGGATACCTGCTGAACGAACCCCTTCCCGTCTCTCCGGGCCAAACGATAGACGTGCAGACGGCGCATTCGAAAATCAGGCTGGAATATGAGCCTGACTCCGGCGCTTTCCATCTTTACACCCAACTGGCCGGCGTCCTGAAATGGCGGTACTGTTTCAGGGACAGTCCCGTGACGGCCGGCCGTTTTCTTGAGCTGTGGATCTCTTCCTTTGAATCCAGCGGCATGCACGGGCTCTGCCTGATCCGCTCGGAAAAGGGGAGAATGGTGTACGTGCACAAGACCCACATGCGGGAATCCACGCTGAACGGCAAGAAGAACTGGAACATCAGGCGGGATCTCCATTCGAGGATTTTTGAAATGTTCGGCATCCGGCCTGCCTACACGGAGAGGGCGCTTGCCGCACTGGCTTCCAATCTCGAAAGGGAGAGGGAATCCGGACTTTGGGTGCCGGGGGGCAGGATCGAAACCGGCCCCGCTGTCTGAGCCGGCAGGGAGATGCGGGCTGTCCGCGCATCGGTGAAGCCCGCAGGCGGCGAACAGCTGGGAATCCGGATCAGTAAGGCGGAAGGCCGTGTCTCTCCGCCAATCCGGCGGCCGCCAGGGACGCGGCGCCTGCCCGACAGAAAAAGGGTGAAACATGAAACCGATTCCGCCCATTCCGGTCAAGCTTTTTTCCGGCATTCTCTACACGGACCCGGCATGCCTCGAGAAGGCGGTGGGGATTCTGTCCTCAAGTTTCGGCCCCGTGGATTTCACCAGCCGCGATTTTCCGTTCGACCGGACGGATTACTACCGTTCCGAAATGGGCTCGCCGATTTATAGACGATTCGTCAGCTTCGAACCCCTGATCCTGCCGGATGAAATCGCCCGCATCAAGATCGTTTGCAACGGCATCGAGGCGGAACTGGCAGCAGACGGGCGCCGCAGGGTGAACCTTGATCCGGGATACATGGACTTCGACAAGGTGGTGCTGGCGTCCGCAAAGTACAACGGCGATAAAATATACCTCCGGGACGGGATCTGGGGCGATCTGACCCTGAGGTACACATTCAAGCATTTCGAGCCGTATCCGTGGAGTTTTCCGGATTTCAAGTCCGGCGCGTATCTGGAGGTTTTCGGCGCTGTCCGCAGGATTTACAAAAAGCAGATGAAACAGGGGGAAATCAAGAAAGAGCTTGACAATCAACAAATTTGTGATTAAACTTAAATCCGGTTGAGCCCTTTAAAAGGATCCGGTGAGATCAAAAAGGGATTCTGAAAGATGAAGCATCCTGATGATAGAATCGGCCCCCCAGGGAAATGGGTGGGCTTTTTTATTGCCTGGCCGGAGGTGGCGTCATGAAAATCAAGGCAGAATTGATGGATGAAGAGGCTGTTTCGCGCACCATGCTGCGTCTGGCGCATGAGATTCTTGAAAAAAACCACGGCACCGAGAAACTGGCCATCGTGGGCATCCGGAACCGGGGGGACTGCCTGGCCCGGAGAATCATCCGGTCCATCCAGGAAATCGACAAGAAAAACGTTCCCTTCGGAGAGCTGGACATCACCCTGTACAGGGATGATTTTCAAAAACTGAACGAACAGCCCGTCCTGCAGGAGACGAACATCCCGTTCGATGTCACGGATCTCAGGATCGTTCTGGTTGACGATGTGCTCTACACGGGCAGAACGATCCGGTCGGCCATGGACGCGCTGATGGACCTGGGCAGGCCTGCCCTGATCCAGCTGGCCGTTCTGATCGACCGGGGGCACCGGGAACTCCCCATCAAGGCCGATTATGTCGGAAAGAACATCCCGACGTCTTCCAGTGAGCAGGTTCAGGTTCTGCTCAGGGAAATGGACGGCGTTGACCGTGTGAACCTGGTTCAGGTCTGACCCGGGGGACCGTGGCTCTCCGGGGTCCTGTCCTCAGGGGAGACACGCCGGTGCACGCCCTCCGGCCGCTTCGCCCTTTCACCGGGCCGGTCACGGCCGCCCGCATGCGAGGATTGAACATGCAGCTTCAAAGCCGCCATCTCATCGATCTGGAAGGATTGACCGAAGGGGAGATCACGTTGATTTTGGACACGGCCTCCTCGTTCAAGGAAGTCCTCGAAAGGCCGATTCCCAAGGTCCCGACCCTTCGCGGCAAGACCATCGTCAATCTGTTTTTTGAACCGTCCACGCGCACGCGGATCTCCTTCGAACTGGCCGAGAAAAGGCTTTCCGCGGATTCCGTCAATTTCACATCCGCCTCGTCCAGCGTGCTCAAGGGGGAGACGCTCAAGGATACGGCCCGGAACATCGAAGCCATGAAGATCGACATGGTGGTGATCCGGCATGCGGCGGCCGGGGCCCCGCTTTTCCTCTCCCAATGCCTCTCCTCCGTGATCATCAACGCCGGAGACGGGGCGCATGCGCATCCGACGCAGGCGCTTCTCGACCTCCTGACCCTCCGTGAGCGGTTCGGTTTTCTGTCGGGCCTCAAGGTCGCCATTGTCGGGGACATCGAGCACAGCCGCGTCGCCCGGTCGAACATACACGGACTCGCCGTCATGGGCGCGAAGGTCGGCGTTTGCGGGCCGGCCACCCTGATGCCGCGTGAGGTCGAGCGGCTCGGCGTCACCGTGTATCCGCGCATCGAGGACGCGCTTGCGGAAGCCGATGCGGTCAATGTGCTCCGCATCCAGCTCGAGCGGCAGAAAAAGGGCCTTTTCCCGACCGTGCGGGAATACCGGAATCTCTTCGGCATCACGCGCAGGAGGCTGGATGAGGCCAAGCGGGATGTCGTCATCATGCACCCCGGACCCATGAACCGGGGCATTGAAATCGACAGCGATGTGGCGGACGGCTCCCATTCGGTCATCCTGCAGCAGGTCACCAACGGCGTGGCCGTGAGGATGTCGGTGCTGTACCTGCTCGCCGGCGCCCGTACGAAACTCGAAGGGGTGGAACAGGAATGAAAAGCAAAGGCACGCGGATTCGCCAGGCGAAATCGGTCCTGCTCACCGGCGGACAGCTTCTGGATCCTTCGGCGGGACTGAAGGCCGGGGCCGATGTGTGGATACAGGACGGGATGATCCGGAAAATCGGGAAGACCGGCAGGGTCGATTCTGCGGAGGCGGTGGATTGCGCGGGCAAGATCATCGTCCCCGGATTCATGGATCTGCACGCCCATTTCCGGGATCCCGGGCAGGAAGAGAAGGAGACCCTGGAATCCGGGAGCAACGCGGCCATGTACGGCGGTTTCACGGAAGTCTGCGTCATGCCGAACACCCTTCCGGCTGTGGACAACCGTGCTGCGGTGGAATCCATCATCGAGAGATCCAGGGACTTTCTGGTCGCCGTTCATCCCGTGGCGGCCATCACCCTGGACAGGCGCGGCG
>JAFGEX010000363.1 GCA_016931355.1 bacterium | reverse complement strand
GGGGGCGGCCGGGCGACCCTGGTCGCGCTCGACAGGCTTTCCCAGCTTCCCGAAACATCATCCCGGCCGCAGGCGCCCGGCCATCCGGGCGTTGTGGGATGGGCCGACGGCCTGGTCAGGGCCGAAGGGCGCATTCAGAAACTGGCGGCGTTTCTACTCGGCGACCTGCTGGTGGTGCGTGACATGGACGCGGCCCGGGAAATTTTCGATCAGACGAAAGGCGGATTCCGTGTGGCGACCGTGGACGGCGGTTTCATAGCGGGGGACAGCCTGTTCTCGAGCGGCGAGCACGATGAAAAGGACGACGGCATGGTCGGCCGTCGACAGCGCATTCAGGAGCTCGAGGAACAGATCGAACGGCTCCAGAAAAGACGGTCGGAAACGGAATCCAAAATCCGGGAAAAGGAAGAGCGGCGGAAACAGATCGCGGCTGAAAAGGAGACCCTTGGGAAGACGCATGAATCCGCGGACGGCCAGATTGTGGAGGCGGAAAAGAAGAGGGCCCAGGTTCAGTTCGAATCCCAGAATGCGGAGCAGGGGCTTCGCCGGAACAGCGAGGAGCGGGAAAAACTGCTCGGCGAGATCGAGAAGGGCAGGCAGGGGCTTGAAAACCTGAGGCCCAAGATGGAGGCGGTCCTGGAGCGGAAGGAGCTCGTTGAGGCGAGGAGCTCCCAGATCCAGAACGAAGTCGATCATCTGGAGGAGGAAGAGCGCGGGCTGGAGGAGGAAGTGCACCGGCACAATCTTGCGGTCGTGCGGCTCAACGGCGAGGCGAAGAATCTGGACATGGACATCGAGCGTTCCCAAAAACTCGTTTCCGAGATCCAGGCCACGATCAAACAACGGGACGAGGAAATCCTGCAGGCGCAGGCGGAAATTGCGACCCAGCAGAAGGAAACCAGCGAAAACGAAACCGCGCTGGTCAAGGATTTCGAAGAGAAAAACCGCCTGGACCAGGAGCGCCAGAACAGGGATTCGGAGTACAGGAAGATTCGAGAAGACCTGGAAGACAAGGAGAAGGAAGTCCGCATCGTCCGAAAAGGCCGGGAGGAATCCTCCGAAAAGATACACCTGATCGAGATGGAGATTGCGGAGCTCGACCATCAGGCCAAATCCATAGCGGACCGGATCAATGAGGCGTACCAGACAGACCTGACCAGGCTTTCCTTCGACGAGGAGGTGGACATCGATCAGGCCGAGCAGTCCATCGGAGAGCTCAAGAACAAGATCAAGGTCTTGGGCCCCGTCAATCTGGTGGCGCTACAGGAGTACGAATCCGAGAAGAACCGGCTTGATTTTCTGCTGCAGCAGCGGGATGACCTGCTGGCTGCCGAGACCACGCTGAAGGACACGATCTTAAAGATCAACGAGACGGCCCGGAGCCGTTTTCTCGAGGTTTTCACCGCAGTGCGCAGCAATTTCCAGGGCATATTCGGGAGATTTTTCCAGGGCGGCGAAGCGGATCTCAGGCTCGCCGAATCCGAGGATCCCCTTGAAGCCAGGATCGAGATCATGGCCAGGCCCGCCGGGAAACAGCTCCGCGCCCTGGATCTTCTGTCCGGAGGCGAAAAGGCGCTCACCGCCATTTCCCTCTTGTTCTCCCTGTACATGGTGAAACCCAGCCCCTTCTGCATCCTCGATGAAATCGATGCGCCGCTGGACGATGCGAACGTGGAGCGGTTCACCCGCGTTCTTTCAGAATACGCGAAGAAAACCCAGTTCGTAATCGTCAGCCACAACAAGATGACGATGAAGGCGGCCCAGGCCCTGTACGGTGTGACCATGGAAGAAGAGGGCGTTTCCAGAATCGTTTCCGTCAAATTCGAAGAAGGCAAAAGCGCAGTTCCCGCCAAGGCCGTCCCATGAAAGTGATCCGCATCTTCCTGCTTTTGGTCCTTCCGGCCCTTCTCCATGCGGTGGAGGGTGGAGTTCAGGGCGGTTCGATTCCTTTCGATGTGGACGTCGCCGGTTTCCGGGTGAATGACACGACCCTTGCGGTGGAAGTTTACATCTCCGTGCCCCGGGTTTCCTTCAAGTACGATCCGGCCGGTGATCATTATCAATCCCGATTCGAGATGCAGGCCGGCCTGTACCGGAATGATTCGCTCCAGGACGCGCAGTCCAGCCGGAACATCGATACGGTGCAATCCCTCGAGCTGCTGAAGGAGAACCAGCGGCTCTACAATCAGTTTTGCCTTTCGGCGGGTAAAGGGCGCTATAAGCTGCACGTCAGGGTCACGGACCTGCTGGAAAGGGTCGGGGGCTGGTACCTGCAGGACCTGGAAATCGAACCCTATTCCGGCGACACCTTGCGGCTCAGCGACATCCAGATCGCCCAGGAAATCATTCCGGAATCCTCAACAGGTCCTTTCATCAAGAACGGATTCAGAATCATACCGAATCCCGGCCTTGTGTTCGGGCTGCAGGTTCCGGTGTTGTTTTACTACATGGAAATCTATCATTTGAGCGGCCGGTCGGCAGGGGAGGATTCCACATACGAAGTGGGTTGCAGCATCCGGACCCTTTCCGACAGCCTGGTCAAGGTCATTCCGGCCAAGCGGAAGATGAGGGCGGGGCGGTTTCTGGTCGAGGTCGGCCGTGTCGCCGTATCCAATCTGAAAACCGGAGCGTACCGCATCGTGCTGGAGATATCGGATCCCGGGCAGGGGCGATCCGCAAGACGCGAAAAGTGGTTCTGGGTGTACCGGGAACAGGATTTCGAGAAAAAAAAGAAGGACGAAAAGCAGATCTACCGGGAATCCTTTCAAAACACAAAAACACCTTGACATTCTTGAAAATTTCCGTATATTTCGTTTGCTAAAATGATCGCGGGGTGGAGCAGCTGGTAGCTCGTTGGGCTCATAACCCAAAGGTCGGAGGTTCGAATCCTCTCCCCGCTACCAATTCCCAAAAAAGGGGGCGGTTCTTCGAACCGTCCCCTTTTGCATTGAAGATGACAGTGTGCGCATCTCCAGCTGCTTGCCGCTGGTCAATCATCACCTCCGGGAGGACAATCCTTTTCAGCCCTTCTCCAGGGTCAATGCTTTGTTCCTGCGGATTCCGAGGGAAAAAGTCCTTCCGGAGATGATTCGACGGAGCTTCCATGAGGAGGGATGAAGGATGAAATGCGATTTTCTTTTTTTGTCCATGAGCGCGATTTTACTCATCAGCGCCTGCGCCCGGCCCACGGCCAGGAACGTGAACAGACGTTCGACGAAAGAGGCCGTCAGCCTGCTCGATTTCCTGTACGAAATTTCGGGCAAGTATGTGCTTTCAGGCCAGCACAACTACATTTCCGCCGGTTCCATTCAGACGGAAAGGGCGGCGGCTTTCACGGGAAAAGCGCCTGTCATCTGGGGCTCTGATTTCAGCTTCTGCTACAGGGGGAATGAACCCCAACATTTCCAGCATTGCGGCCCGCTGAATTTGACCCTGCCGGGTGACAGCGTCCGTGATACGGGCCTCACGCCTGAGGAAGCCAGGGAGCAGCTGGTCCGGAACGCGATTCAAAAGCACCGCGAAGGCTTCATCATCACGCTGATGTGGCATGCCTGCCCCCCGGGCCTCGGAGATTGCTGCGACGGAGACAGCATCTGGACCTGGGACAGGCGCCCCTCGCAGGAGAAGTGGGACGAGCTCGTGACGGACGGCACGGAACTGAACCGGGCCTGGAAGGCGCATGCGGACGTGATTGCCGGTTATCTGAAGCAGCTCCGGGACGCCCGCGTCCCCGTGCTGTGGCGGCCCTTCCATGAGATGAACGGCATCTGGTTCTGGTGGTGCAACAAACCCGGGGAGGCCGGATTCAAGAAGCTCTGGATCATGATGGTTGATTATTACGTGAATCATCACAGGCTGGACAATCTGATTTGGGTGTGGAACACGAATGCACCCAGGAATAAGCCGGGTGACGAGGCCGGCGCATACGGGGATTTCTGGCCGGGTTCCGAATACGTGGATGTGCTCGCTGCGGATGTGTATCACGGCGACTGGAAGCAGTCCCATCATG
>JAFGEX010000362.1 GCA_016931355.1 bacterium | reverse complement strand
GGTCCTCGTCGAAAAACAGGCGGATGTTTTCGAGCGTGGTGTCCGCGATGTTGGACAGGGCTTCGCGTGTGAAGAATCCCTGATGGGATGTGACGAGCACGTTCGGGAACGTGGTCAGCCTGGCCAGCACGTCGTCCTCCAGGCCGAGATGGGACCAGTCCTCAAAGAAATATTCGGTTTCCTCCTCATACACATCGAGCCCCGCTGATCCGATTTTCCGGGATTTCAGGCCCTCGATCAGGTCGCGGGTGTTGATCAGCTTGCCCCGGCCCGTATTGATGATCATGACTCCGTCTTTCATCCTCGCAATACTCCCGCTGTTGATCATGTGCACGTTTTCGGGCGTCAGCGGGCAATGCAGGGTGATGATGTCGGACCTGCCGTACAGGGTGTCCAGGTCCGTGTAGGTGATGCTTGCGGATTTCGCGTACTCCTCATCCGGAAACTTGTCGAACGCCAGGATGTTCATTCCGAAACCCCTGAGGATGCCGATGGCGCATCTGCCGATCTTGCCGGTCCCGATGACGCCCGCAGTCTTGCCGTACATGTCGAATCCGAGAAGGCCGCTGAGGGTGAAATTGTTGTCCCGCGTCCGGTTGTAGGCCTTGTGCGTCTTTCTGTTCAGGGCCAGCATCAGGGCCACGGCATGTTCCGCGACCGCATGGGGGGAGTAGGCGGGCACGCGGACCACATGTATCCTGCCGTAAACAGCCTTCAGATCCACATTGTTGTAGCCGGCGGAACGGAGCGCGATCAGACGTATGCCCATTTCGTGCAGCCGCCCGATGATCGACGCATCCAGACGGTCGTTGACGAACACGCATACGCCATCGAAGCCCCTGGCCAGCCCGGCGCTGTCCGGGGTCAGGTGGCTTTCGTAGAATGTGATCGGATATCCGAAGCGCCGGTTGGCTTCCTCGAAAAACTCCCGGTCATAAGGTTTCGCGTCAAAAAAGGCGATTTGAGGTTTCATGCCATGCCCTCCTTCCCAATCAAACGTCCGGACAGGGATCCAGGTTTCCTCATCCTTCCGCGCCCGCCGCAATGTCTCCGGCCCGGCTCAAACCCAGCCTTCCTGCAGAATCTCTCCCTGGAGGCTGACCACAACCTTTTTGACCGGGATTTTCCTGCCCGCTGCTTCCACCGCCTTCTTCGCCAGGGAGAGCAGGCCCCCGCAGCAGGGCACCTGCATCATGACCACAGTCAGGGTGTTGATGTTCGCCTGATCGATCATGGCTGTGAGTTTGGCCAGGTAGATGTCCTGGCCTTCGTCGAGTTTCGGGCAGGCAATGGCCAGGGCCTTTCCCCTCAGGAAACGGCGGTGAAAATCCCCAACGGCAAAGGCAGTGCAGTCCGCCGCCAGAACCACGTCCGCAGACCGGAAATAGGGGGCGTTGGGGGATACCAGATGCAGCTGTACGGGCCACTGGGAGAGTTCGGACTGCATTGCGGCCTCAGCGGACTCTGCGGTCTTCTTTCTGTCGAAGGACAGGGTCCTGGATCCCGGGCAGCCGCCGGCCTGGGCTCCGCAGGAGCCGGGTTCCGCGGATTTGAAGTCCCCGGGTATGGGACTTTTCTTCTCATCCAGCACATCCAGCGCTGTCTTTAAAAAAACGGTTTCCCCGTGCTCCTTCAGATGCGCCAGATGGGCCTTGATGGTATTCGGCCCTGCCTGGATGATATTCTCCATGACACGGCGCTCGTCGTAAGGCTGGGCCTCCTGCTTCTCGATGGTGATGGCCCCTTCCGGACAATGACCCAGACAGGCGCCCAGCCCGTCGCAGAACAGGTCGCTGATGAGCCTGGCCTTGCCGTCAATGATCTGGATGGCCCCTTCCGGACATCCGGGTACGCAAAGGCCGCAACCGTTGCATTTGCCCTCGTCTATGGTGATGATTTCGCGAAGCATTCTTTCCTCCTGCCGGATTCTTTTTCCCGCCGCAGGTAATTTGCCGGAATTTCCGAATTATTTCCTTGATCCGGATCAAGAAATGTTTAATTTTCCGGTATGAATCCAGACCCCGATCTCATCTTGGCAGGCACGCCGTTCTTCGGTTCCCTGAGCCCTGAAAACAGGAAAAGTCTTGCCGGCATCTGTCTGGCCAGGAAATTGGCGAAGCGGGAAATTCTGTTCCGGGAGGGCGAAAAGGCGCATGCGATTTTTCTGTGCGCGCGGGGCAGCATACAGCTTTACAGATCCACGCCGGACGGGCAGGAAATCGTGCTCAAGGTCGTGAGGCCAGGCGAGCTCTTTGCGGAGGTGATCCTTTTCGAAAGGGACCGGTATCCGGTATCAGCGGTCGCGCTCGAGCCGGGCCTGGTTTTTCTTCTCCCCAGGCATCAGTTCGACTGCCTGCTGGAAAATGCGGAATTCCGCAGGGATTTCATCGCCAATCTCATGTCGAAGCTCCGCTACCTGGCTGACCAGATGCAGAGTCTTGTTTCGGATGATGTGGAGACGAGGCTGTTCCGGTTTTTCAGGGATCAGTACGGCGGGAGGACCGAATTCAGGATCTCCCTTTCCAAGAAGGACGTTGCGGCCGCCGTCGGAACCACTCC
>JAFGEX010000361.1 GCA_016931355.1 bacterium | reverse complement strand
GATTCCATGCCTTTGGAAACCATATGGATGAGCAGGGCTTCCTCGATATGCCTGGGGATATGCGCGTAACGGAACAAGGCCAGGCGGTTGCTTTCAAGGGCGATTTCATCCACCTGCCGTGACAGCAGGCGCCAGGCCATCAGGTACTCGAAGGCCATCCGGTTGGCCGGATTCGATTTCAGAAGGTTGATCAGGTCGTCTTCCGGATATGCGTTGCGAACGATGAAATCGGAGGCCGGCATGAGGTTGTAGATCCGCGCCAGCTCCGGATCTTTCAGAATGCGTGACGGTTCGCGCAGCAGGGCTTCCCTGCCGGAGGCCCATTGACCATACAACGGCGAATGCTTCAGATGGAAAAGATAGCGTTCGGCGATACGGGGATTCCCCTTCAGCAGATGGGTCATGAAAAGCCTCTGAAGATTCCGGGGGCTGTTCTCGCGCATGGCCTGCGCTTCGTAGGCCCAGTGCTGGGATTCGGTGACATGGCCCATTTCAAAAAACAGGTCGCTGATGGCCAGTGGAAAGACGTACCCGTATTCCTGCGGGATCAGAAGCCCGGCTGTCCCCCAGGTCTGGGGCCACGCGAACATGGATTCCAGGAGTTTACCCTGATGATACAGCGCGCGGTTGACCTGAATGTGGTCGAAGAAGCGGTTTGTTTTTTCTTCGCGCGCGATTTTGAGAAGATCGTCCCATCTTTTTTCATGGGAGAACAGGGCGATCTTCAGGCTGGAATTTGCAGGGTCTCTGAATGCGAAGAGGACGGCAAAGCCGTAGACGGCTGCAATTCCGGCCCACATCCACGGAGACATTCGCCTTTTTTGTCCGGTCCCCGCGGATTTTTTCATCAGAAGGGACGCGAGCCACGACGCCGGATAGAATCCGTACAGGAGTGCGGGAGCCCAGGCGGGACGGTCATGCTCAAGCGAGATGAGATTTTTCAGCAGTGTTTCCCCGATCGGGCTGCCGTTGATGCCGGGGGCCGGAATGAAGAACAGGATGACGGCCGCTGTCATAAAGAGGGAAGCCTGCAGGATGCGGTTCCGCAGCGGCATATAAGGCTCCGCAAGAACCTGCAGGACGCAGAGCAGGGCGAAGGAAAAGGCATGTCCTGCAAGAGCCCGGCGGACCAGAATCATCAGCACAGCGAACAGCAGGATTTCCAAGACCGGCCGGCGCCGGCTCAATGCCCGGAACAGGGCGGAACAGGCAAGCGCAGTCAACAGGCCGAGCGTATGGGCAAAGGAATGCGCGTATTGCGAATGAAGCATGAGCAGAATTGCGGCCGGCACGAACTCCAGGAAATCCGGGGTGCCCGGAGCGCGGATTGCACTCAGCCAGTTGCGCGTGAACAGGGCAACGCCCATCAGCGCGAGGGTGATGATCGCCGCTCCAAGCATTGGGATTGAAAACAGACTGGTGAAAAAGGAAGCGGCGTATTCCAAAAGGCCGCCGGACCAGGAGGCGAACCGACTGAAAAAGGAGGATTCGATGAAAAACGCCGGTTCCTGGCGCTCGAAAATGAGCTCGGGTTCGATGTGCAGAAGGATGTAAAATAAAGAGAAAACGAAAACTGCGGGATACGCCAGATGCCTGAGGAGAAAAGGCTGGGAATTTCCGGCTGGTTGGATTTCGTTCATGCTGATTCCGGGTCCGTTCCGAGAGCAGTCCGATGCTTCAAAGATAGCGAAACAGAGGGAGAGAATCAAGCCGGGCCTGCGGAAAGAAAAGGGGCTCGGTGATCGGGATTGGGGGATCGGGAAAAGAAGGGCATTGCGAAAAACGGGGAATCGGGATTTAGGGGATCAGGGCTTGAAAAGAGACAGGCATCATGCTTCGGGCATCGGGCATCGACAATCCACCTCCGGGAGGTCGCCTACGGATTGACAGGAAGACCTCCCGGAGGTGATTCCATGAAAAACAGGGAATCGGGATTTGGGGATGGGGATAAACTAATTGATCTCAGATTAACGATTGCAGAGTGCAGATCTCAGATCGGGGAATGAAAAGATTCGTGGTTTGGGATTGGCGGATCTGAGATCGTTCATCTGAAACCTGATATCTGAGATCTTCTTCGGAAATCGTCAATCGACAATCGTCAATCGGCAATGATTTTCTCCCCCCGCTGCATCTCCCAAATCTTCGCATAAAGCACCAGGAGGTAGAACGCCGAAAGCTGGCAGACCAGGAATCCGTGCCATCCGTCGAGGAATCCCTTTTTGGCGATGTACATGCGCCAGAACCGGGACAACGGATGCAGGATCAGGTCATGCCAGCGAATTCGCCGGCCGCCCGTTCTCCGCAGCTTGTCTTCCGCCTCGAGGGTCGTGTATTCGTTCATTTTCTGATAATAATCAAAAAAGGTGTCGTAGGAATGGTGAAGCAGCAGGCCGTCCAGCCTGCCGATTGTGCCCTTGACGTCGAATCCCTCGTGTACACGGACGTCGGGCAAAACAGCCTTTGATTTCCTGAAGCACCGGAGTACGGGATCCGGAACCCAGCCGCAATGACGGATCGGTTTTGCGAGAAAATGATTCAGCCGGTTGATCCGGTAACCGTCCGCGGTCCCGCGTCCTGCGCGTCTTTGGATGTCGGCAGCCAGTTCCGGGCTGACCCGTTCATCCGCGTCGAGGGAGAGCACCCATTCATGCGAGGCCTTGGAGAGCGCGAACCGGCGCTGCGCGACGTACCCTTCCCATTCGTGACAGAACACTCTGGCTCCCATTTCCCGGGCTGTCTCCACGGTACGGTCCGAGCTGCCCGAGTCCACCAGGATGATTTCATCGGCCCAGGAAACGCTTTCCAGGCACTCGCGGATGCGCTTTTCCGCATCCCTGGCGATGATGACCACGGACAGGGGAACTGCTTTCCGTCTTTCCGTCATTTCCATTTCCGGCCTTTCCCGAGTATTTTGAACAGAGCCTTCCGGACTTCAACGGCGGACACGCTCTCCGTCCTCCTATCCCTGCTGCGCAGCGCGATGAAGGAATCCCCGACAGGCTTCCAGAACTCCGGATCGGTCGGACCGAACAGGGCCACCAGCGGCGTACCCACGGATGCGCAGAGATGCATGACGCCCGTATCGTTGCAGATCACAGCATCGCACAGGGCGAAATGGACGGCCTGTTCCCGGAGATTCCCGGGCTCCACCGCGTGGACAGGCCGCTTCACGAGCCGGAGGAATTCCGAGCCCAGGTCCTTCTCCGCAGGGCCCCAGAAAACAGCAGGGGGTTTCAGGCCGGCCCGGTGCAGCATATCGCGCAATTCGGCGAATCGGGCCAAAGGCCAGCGGTTCTCCTTCTTGTTGGCCCCGATGTGAAAACCAACCACGGGCCCCGTTCCGCCGTACAATTCGGGAAAACGCCTGCGGATTTCGTCTTTTTCGCCTGCTGTGACGTGAACCGTTTCATGCAGATCGACCGAATCGGCTCCGATGATGCGGACGATGTCCAGGTTGCGCGCGCTTTGAT
>JAFGEX010000360.1 GCA_016931355.1 bacterium | reverse complement strand
GAATTCGACCATGGAATGGATGATGGATTTCGGGTGTATGACTACATCGATCCGTTCCGGCTCGATTCCGAAAAGCCATCGCGCCTCTATGATCTCCAGCCCCTTGTTCATGAGTGTCGCCGAGTCAATGGTCACCTTTTTCCCCATCACCCAGTTCGGATGTTTAAGCGCCTCTTCGACTGTCACCCCGCCCAGCTCTGATACGGGCCTGTTCAGAAAGGGGCCGCCTGATGCGGTCAGTATGATACGCCGGATGGATTCTTTGGGTTCTCCGCGCAAACATTGAAAAATGGCGCTGTGCTCGCTGTCAATGGGAAGGATTTCCACGCCTGCCCCGGCGGCCTCTGCCATGACCAGCTCGCCTGCCATGACCAGAACTTCCTTGTTTGCCAGAGCCACCGTCTTTTGTGCTCTGATTGCAAAAAGCATGGCTTCCAGGCCCGCGGATCCCACGAGCGCGTTCACCACAAGGTCTTCGCCCCCGGATCCGGCCAGAACATTCAGCGAATCCATGCCGAAGGCGCAATCAGCTCCGGTTCCTTTGAAAGGGTCTTTAACATTGCCGGGACCTGACAGCCCGGTCAAAACGACATGCTTCGGACGGAATTTTTCCGCCTGCTCCTTGAGCAGGCGGATATTCGAATGCGCGGTCAGGGTTTCTATCTCGAACCGGTCCGGATACCGGCTGATCACGTCGAGCGTCTGCGTGCCTATGGATCCCGTGGATCCCCAGATGCTGATTTTTTTCTTTCGCTTCACGTTATTGAAGCTGCCCGCTGGAAAAAACGGCAAACTGTTTTTCGTTCCCGTGAATCAGCGTATTTTCCTCTTCCGTGAATTCGTCATCCACCAGATGCACGCCGAGGCTTTGCTCAAAGCCCTGTCGCAGACTTTCCACTGCCTGTCCCCATGTCACGTCCCTTCCGAGACAGCCTGACACGGATGTGGTCCTCTCCCTGATCGCTTCGCGAAACCGTGCCTTTTCCTCCTCCGGGGAAGCCAGATAATCCGCAAGCGCCAGATGTCCGTCCCCGAGCAGAATGGACCCGTGCTGCAGCACAGCATCCCCGAGCTTTCTCTGCGCGCTGCCCACCAGCTTTTTACCGTGCACCATGATCTCGTATCGGGCCGCAGCCGAGAAACAGCTCGCTGAAAGCGCATTTCTGTAATGAGCACGAAAGTCCGGGGATCTTTTCTGAAGCTCTGCCGGAACCCCGAGTTTTTGAAGGCCTGCTGCCAGCCCGCGGTTGATCCATTCATAGATGTCCGCCAGGCTTCGTGGCTTTTCCTCTTCCAGCGGGACAACAACGGCATAGGTCACTTCCCCATCATGCAGAACAGCCCTGCCGCCGGTCGGCCTTCTGACGATGTCTTTTTTATCGCCCCGGATTCTTTCCATGTCCAGGCAATCCGCCTTCTGATGAAAACCCAGGGAGACGCATGCGGGATCCCATGCATAAAAACGCAGAACAGGTCCGGAAGACCCCCTGCAGCGGAGAAGAAAGTCATCCGCAGCCATATGCCAGGCGCCGGTTTGCGATCCGGAAAGAATGCATCTTAAGGCCGTCATCCCGGTCTCCCTTGAAGGGCTTCCGCCATCCGGGACAGTCACCGGATGATGCCGCGCGCATGGGTTTCCACGAAACGGAGGACAATCTGCTTTTCAGGAAGGTCCGGCACCTCGGCCCGTATGCGCTCGAGCGCATCCCGGAAATTGAGTTTGGCGTTGTAAAGCAGCCTGTAGCAGGTATGCAGGGCTGCCATGGCCTCTTTTGAAAATCCCCTGCGGCTGAGGCCGATGCGGTTCAGCCCCTTGTATGCGAGGGGTTCTCCGGCAGCCAGAATGTAGGGGGGCACATCCTGCGTGACCCTGTAACCGCCTCCGACAAAGGCATGCTGCCCGATCCTGCAGAACTGATGAACCGGCGTCAGTCCGCCGATGATCACCCAGTCTTCGATCGTGACATGGCCGGCCAGCTGCACGCCGTTGGCAAGTATCACATGCTCCCCGATCTCGCAGTCATGCGCCACATGCGTGTAGGCCATGAGGAAGGACTGTGCGCCGATCACGGACTTCCCTTTTTCCTTTGTCCCGCGGTTGAGATCGCAGTATTCCCGGATGACGGTATGGTCGCCGATCTCGAGCGTTGTCTTTTCGCCTTCGAATTTCAGATCCTGGGGCGCGGTGGAAATCACAGCGGCATGATGGATGATGCATTGCTTCCCGATGCGCGCTCCGTCCGCGATCAGGCAATGGGAATGGATCTCGCTCCCCGTACCGATTTGAACGTCGCCCTCGATCACGGTAAAGGGCCCGACCCGGACATCATCGGCCAGCTCAGCCTTCGGATCGACTATGGCTGTGGGGTGAATATCCGGCAAGGGTTTGTCCTCAAAAAAGAATACGATCGATCTTATAGGATCATCAAAAAAATGGATGCCCGGTAAAAGATTCCGGGGATGACCTCGTGTGATGGGATTGACTGCTTCCGATCCTCATCAACAACCGGCCCCGTATCCTTCGCCCCGGAAAGACGGGGCTCAGGATGACAATGACAGGAGCGCTTTCATCGGCCGCGGAAAAAACCATCCGCTCCGCTTGCGGCAGTCTGCTCTTCACACAGCAAGGACTGGGCTCAGGCTGACAATCCTTGCGGCGTTTTGACAATCCCCTGAAACCTGTTTCCTACCGGTCCACAATCGCTGCCATGAGCTCCGCTTCGCAGACCAGCTCGCCTGAAACGAACGCCTTCGCAGCCATCTTGCATGATCCCATCCTGAACCGGACCATGTCCACCTCGATCTGGATCTGGTCGCCGGGCAAAACGGGCTTTCTGAACTTGACCCCGTCTATACTCATGAAATACGCGACCTTTTCCTCGTTGTTCTCTATGGCGTCGAGCATGAGCACGGCCCCGGTCTGGGCCATGGCCTCCAGGATCAAAACGCCCGGCATGACCGGATGGCCCGGGAAATGCCCGGGGAAATAGGGCTCGTTGTACGTGACGTTCTTGATCCCGACCACCTTTGCCTTGGGCACCAGATCGATGATCTTGTCCACCAGAAGGAAGGGGTACCGGTGCGGGAGTATCTTTTCAATGGCCCGGATGTCGAGCAGGACGCCCTGATGGGCCGGTTTTTTCTGGAACTTGGTTGTGAGCTGTTTCTTCTTGTAAACCTGGCGTATTTTCTTCACGAGCTCCACATGGGCTGCGTGGCCGGACCTGGCTGCCAGCACATGCGCCTTGAGCGGCACGCCGAGAAGCGCCAGGTCGCCGATGAGGTCCAGGGTCTTGTGCCGCACCGGCTCATTGTACATACGCAGGGTCTTGCCGCCCAGAATGCCGTTGCTCCCGAGCATCACCGCATCCTTCAGGCCGAATTTGTCGGCCAGGGTCTTCAGCTCCCCGTCCGAAAGCTGCCTGTCCACGATGACAACCGCATTTTCCAGGTTCCCGCCCTGAATCAGGCCCTGGTTGTGAAGCTCTTCCACCTCGTGCAAAAAGCAGAACGTCCGGGCGCCGGCGAATTCCTTGACGAATTCGTCGTGAAGGGAGTACATGGACGTGTACTGGGTGCCCAGGGCCGGATTTTTGTAGTCCACCATGAAGGTGATGCGGAATTCGTCCGAGGGGAAAACCACCATATCGACTCCCCTGGAAGGATCCGAATACGTGATCGTCTCCTGGATTTCCAGATAATCCCTGGGCGAGTTCTGTTCCACGATCCCGGCCTTCTGCAGAATCTCGACAAAAGGCATGGCGCTGCCGTCGCCCACCGGAGGCTCGTTCGAGTCCACTTCGACCAGGATATTGTCTATTTCCATGCCATAAACCGCTGCCAGAACATGCTCGACCTGGCGGATGTGGATGCTCCCCTTTCCGATGGTCGTGTCGCGGAAATTATCCACCACATGCTCGATGTCGGCCGGGATCTCCGGGCAATTCTCCACATCCGTGCGCCTGAACCGGATGCCCGTGTTGGGCTCCGCAGGCTTGAATCGAAGCGTGGTCTTGGTCCCTGTATGCAGGCCCCGTCCGGACATAGACACGGTTTTCCCGATCGTCCTCTGGTTTTTCAGCATCCGCTTTTCCTCATCCTCTCTTCCAGTTCGTCCAGTCTCTTTTTTAAGGCGCGAATCTCCCTGAGCATTTCCGGCATCCTGGCGCCCGCAGCCTCCCTGCGAAGTTCCTCTCGGTGAGGCCTTGCCGGGTAACCGGAAACCATTTCTCCGGGTGGCACATCCTTGACCACGCCGGCCTGGGCCGCGACCACCGCTCCGTCGCCCACGGACATGTGCCCGGCGAATCCGGCCTGCCCGGCGATTCGCACATGATTCCCGATCGTGGTGCTGCCCGCCATGCCGGTCTGGGCCGCGATGACCGTGTGTTCCCCCACGCTGCAGTTATGGGCGACCTGAATCAGATTGTCCAGCTTTGCGCCTTTTTTGATTCGGGTTTCCCCCAGGGTGGCCCGGTCAATCGTCACATTGGCGCCGATTTCCACGTCATCCTCTATGACCACAGTCCCCACCTGCGGGATCTTGTGATACACGCCCTCTTCCGGCACAAAACCGAATCCGTCGCTGCCGATCACGGCTCCGTTGTGTATGATGACCCTGTCCCCGATGATCACCTTCTCCCGGATGCTGACATGCGGGTGCAGGATGCATTCCCGGCCCACGCTTGAGCCGTTTCCGATGAAAACGCCTGCACCCAGCACGGTCCCGTCCCCGATGCTGCATCCGTCGCCGATGACCGCATGGGGCCCGATGGATAGATCCTTCCCCAGCTTCGCATTCTGGCCCACGATTGCGGCCGGGTGAATCCCCCTGCCGTAAAGCGCCTCCGGCGGATTGAAAAGAATCAGCGCCTTCATGAAAACGAAATAGGGATTGTCGCTGCGGATGAGGGAATGGGAAGGCGCAGGGGGCGCATCCCTGGGCACGATCACAGCCGATGCTTTTGTCCGGCCGAGATATTTCAGGTACTTCGGATTGGCGATGAAGGTCAGCTCGCCTTCGCGCGCCTCCTCGATCTTGCCGACTCCGCTGATGGGCAGGTCCGGATCGCCCTCCAGATCGCCGCCGGCCAGGCGGCATATTTCACCCAGGGTCAGTTTCATCCGCCGGGCTTTAAGGTTTCTGCGCTTTCTTGGAGTCTGCGTCCATGCTGGTCAATTCCTCGAGCACGTCTTCCGTCATGTCGTATTTGGGCAGCGCGTACAGGATGTTTCCGTTCACGGAATCGAAGATGATGTCGATCTTGTTGTCGTCCGCGACCGTTGCGACAGCCTGGTTGATCTTGTCAAAGATGGGCCTCAAGGCCTCCTCACGCTTCCTGAAATAGTCCCCGCCTTCCCCCCATTTCTTATCCCTGTACTGCTGGATCTCTTTTGCCAGGTTTTCAAGCTCCTGGGCCTTCTCCTTGCGCTTGGCTTCGGAGAGAAGCAGGCTCTGCTGCTCGATCTCCTCCTTCATGGTGTTGTAATGGTCGTTCATCTTCTGAAGTTCCTGGCCCCAGTTGTTGTTCTCCGTGTCGATTTCCTTCATCGCGTCCTGGGCGCCTTCGTAGCCGGTCAGGATTTTCTGGGAGTCCACGAAACCGATCCTGGATTGGCCGAATATCCAGGAATGGATGAGGACGACCGCTGCGACACAACCTGCGCAGGATTTCTTTTTCATGAAAATCACGGGATCCTCCCGAGCAAAAATAAACGCGCCCCGAAGGCCGCCCTCCGGGGATGCTCCAACGCCCTGCAGATCGATGGCCCCCTGAAGCGCGTTGCCGGGGAGCTTCCCTCCACAGGGGAAACGGCATTGCAGTACGCCCGCAGGCCCCGCGGCCCGCTTCAGGGGATGCGTTTGCCGGCGGACAACACGGCCGGATTTATTTCAACGCATCGATGATGGTCTGCGTCATGTCATGGGCCTCCTTGGCATAGAGGAGGTTCCCGGCAACCGCATCGAAGATGAAATCGAACTTGTTGTCGTCTCCGACCTTCTTGATCACGGCATTGACCTTGTCGATCACGGGCTGAAGCAATTCCTGCTCCCGGCGGGCCATCTCGCCGTTCTCGCCCCATTTCTGGACCTGATACTGCTGGGCCCTCTGGGCCATCTGTTCGAGCGCCTTCACCTTCTCCTGCTTCTTCGCATCGGAGAGAAGGAGGCTCTGCTGCTCAAGCTCCTGCTGCGCGGCCTGGAAATCCTCGCTCATTTTCTGCAGTTCCTGCGTCCATTTTGCGGATTCGGCCTCCAGCTTCTTGCGCGCCTCCACAGCCGGCGGGTATGCGGCCAGCACAGCCTGCGAATTGACGTAACCCAGTTTGAGCTGGGCCATGAGCGGGCTTGTTGCCGGGATCAGGATCATGGCGGCCAGAATTGCGACCGATTTGGTCCGTTTGAACATGAAGGGATCCTCCTTGAGAAATGAAAGGGATTAAAAGCTTCTGCCGAACACGAAATGGGGTTTCCACTGGCCGTAGCGCCTGCCTGTGGAGTCGTAATGATCGTAACCATAGGCGTAATCGAATCCGATCATGCCGATCATGGGCATGTAGATGCGCGCTCCGATTCCAACCGAGCGCCTGAGATCGAACGGATCCGTCTCCGAAAGCCTGGCCCAGGTGTTGCCCGCCTCTGCGAACAGAAGGCCGTACATGGTGGGATTGGGGATGATGGGGAATCTCAGCTCCACCGTGGTCTTGAGCATGGTCTTTCCGCCTTCGTAGTAATAACTGTATCCGGCCAGCGGATCGTCATAGCCCCTCAGGGGAGTGGACTGGGAAAGACCGCTGCCCCCCATGAAGAAATGCTCCAGATAAGGCGGATTTTTGCCCTTGACCAGCCCTTCCATGAAGCCCGCCTGAGCCCGGGTGAACAGCACCAGCTTGTACAGAATGGTCGGGAAGAAGAACTCCGCGCTGAAGATGTGCTTGTGGTACCCGATGTTGCCGCCCAGCTGCGTGGCCGCAACCTCAGTGGTCAGGCTGACCTGGGAGCCGCGTGTGGGGAATTCGGGCTGGTCCAGGCTGTTGCGCGATATGATCTGGGTGATGCCGCTGGTGATCTGCGGGTATTCCTCGTTCACGATGTTGTTGGGATTGTAGGCCATGATCGATGAGCTGAAATCCCCGAGAACGCGGTGGTCGAAACGGTAGATCCAGTCGCCTCGGAAATAGTTGTCCGGCCAGCGGAACCGCCTGCCGAAACGCAGGGAAAGCCCCCGGCTTCTCTGGCTGTAGCCGATGTAGTAGGCGTCCCGCTTGATGTCATAGATGGACGCGCCGACCAGGGTGGGTGTATTGAGGAACCAGGGCTCCGTGAATCCCAGGTTCATGGCCCTGTACCAGCGCCCGAAATTCCAGTCCAGGGAAAGCTGCTGACCGTTCCCGAACAAATTGTTCATGCCCAGCCCGACGCTGCCGATGAACTTGTCGAGCTCGCTGTATCCGGCCGAGAGATTGGCCGTGTCCGTTGATTTCTCCTCAACCTTGAAGGACAGATCGATCTGGTCCATGGCCTCGTTCTGCACCGTGACCACGTCCGGTTCCACGACCGCGAAGTAGTTGAGCATCATGAGGTCGCGGTGGCTGCGCATGAGCAGCTCCTTGCTGAAGACATCCCCGGGCCGGATGCGGATCTCCCTTCGGATGACCCGGTCCTTGGTGCGCGTGTTCCCGGAGATCAGGATGCGTCTGATCTTGACCGGATTCATCTCCCGGATCAGGAACTTGACGTCCAGCGTGTCCCTGCCGCGCAGGGTTTCAACCGGGTTGATCTGGGCATAGATGTATCCCAGGTCGTAATAGGCCCCGCCGATTTTCTCGCGCACGGATTTCTGGAATTTCTCCTCGCTCAGCGCGTCGCCCGGCTTGAGCTCCAGAAGGGAGGCCAGGAATTCTTCGGAGAAAAGGCTGTTGCCGTCCCAGGTCACATTGCCGAGATAATAGGGCCTGCCTTCCCTGACCCAGATGTCGATGAACATGTCCTTTTTCGTGGCGTCGTAATAGATGGAATCCCTTAAGATTTCGGCGTCCCTGTAACCGTGGTTCCGGTAAAAGGCCAGGATGTTCTCCTGGTCCTCCTCGTATTTGTCCTTCTTGAAATCGGCTCCCCTCCACCACCGGTCTTCCTTGGTGTCCTTCATTTTTTTCCGAAGCTCGCCGTCCTTGAAGGCGTTGTTGCCGAAAAACTGGATCCGTTTGATCTGTACCTTTTCGCCCTCGTCGATTTTGATCTTCAGGATGACCCGGCCGGGCGTGGCGGACGGCTCTGTTTCATACTCGATCCGGGCCAGGGTGAAGCCTTTTTCCGCATAGGATTTCAGCAGTTTTCTTTTAGCTTTTGCCAGCTGACCCGGGCTGATGACCTGAGCCCTGAAAAAACCGATATCCTTCTCGATGTCTTCCTTTTTCAGTTTTTTGTTTCCGGATATTTCCATCTTCTCCATGCGCGGGTATTCCTGCACGCGTATGGAAAGGACAATCCCTTCCGGAGTCTGCTCGGAGAGGATGATCTGAATATCGGAATAAAGGCCCAGCTCCCAGAGATTCTTGACCGCCTTCTGCACGTCCTCAGGCATGACGTCCATGCCTTCCTTCAGGTCCGAACTCATGCGGATCAGGTCCTCTGAGGATGTGGAGCCGGCCCCCTCGATCTTGAGCTGCATCAGTTTGCCGATGCGCGCCTGCTGGCTCCAGACCTGTGCGAATGCCAGAATCGCCGTGAAGAGCAGAAAACGGAATAGGGTGTGCCTGGCTGTAAATCCCATTGAGAACCTCAAAAAAATTATCCTGTTAAAATACGAAAAATAAAACTTTTTGTAAAGTAAAAAGTGTTTGCGAATCACCTCCAGGGAATCACCTCCGGGAGGTGATGAAAGTCAGAAACTGAACATATGCCTCAGCCAGATCCGCTTGTTCACGCGCCTGTCCGGCATGAGATGGCTGTCGTAGGTGTACTCCATTTCGAGAAAAAGATCCGGCTGCAGGGTGAGCTCCAGGTTCAGGGCATGCCTGAAGCTCAATCCGTTCACATGATAATAGTAATAAGGGTCGTTTTGCACCTGCCCGGCGTAGGTGATGAAGAAACCCGGAGCCAGGTATTTTCCCACAGTCCACCGGGTGCTGCGGAGCAACATGCGCGGGTCCCATTCCGCCCGCTCCCCGGACTGCCACTGGAAGAGATTCCTGCTGAACATGGAGGAAAAACGCACGATATCCAGTCCGAGATGCGTGCGCAGGGTCTTCTCAAGAGGCCGGATCAGAGGCCGGAAAACCAGATTTTCCACCTGTATGCCTATGGCATCGTACGCCCGGTCCTTCATGCTGGTTCCCGAATATCCGAGCGCTGCCAGCAGGTCCGCCTCTGTGCGGCCGAGATTAGGATTGTCCGTGGAAAAGCGGAACTGGATGTTCCCCCAGCTTCCGGACGCTTCCTCCACGCCGGTTTCTGCGTCCGTGGACATGATCGTCAGCCACACGGTGGAAGGCACGCCCATGGAATCGATCACCGTGGTATAGGCCCTGCCGGACAGGATTGGCTGGGAGGCACCGATGGGATATTCAAAAAAGATCTGTTCCGGACGGAACAGATGGTCGAGCAGCTCCAGAGAACCGGCCGAGGAAACAAGCCTGCCGGACGGCACCAGATCGTCGGTTTCGATGATGCCGTCAAGGGAGAACATGCCGTATCCTTCCCGGAGCTGCAGATCAACGTCTATGTTGCCGAACGGACTCTGAATACTGCGCACGTAATGCACATCGGATTCCGGTATGATGTCGAGATCCCAGTTCACCTTTTCCAGAAAGGACATGGAGGAACCGCCTCCATCACCGTCCCCTTTCAGAAAAGGATAAGTCAGCCGGAGGTCCCTCACCCTCAGCTTTCCCTCCAGCCCGGGATTTGAGACAGGCCCTGACAGGAAAAGCCCTTTGCCGCCTTGCTTTTCCGATGCGGCCAGCCAGCCGGTATCGCCCTTTTCCATCAGGCCGGGGATATGAACCAGTATGCCCTCATTGCCTGTCAAAAGCCGGACATGGCCGAGGGAAAATCCCAGTGATTCAAAGAACAGGGGGGGCTTCCGGTCCGGCATTTCAGGGATGGTTGTGATGTTGAATTTTCCGTCCGCTTCCCCCTCCAGGCGCAGGACATGCAGAAAGCGGGACTCCGGAACGAGCACAGCCTGGCCGGAGATGTGATCTATCCTCCTGATCACATCCTCCAGTTCAATGAACCCGCTTGTGATGTCGCAGGATCCGCTTTCCAGGGCGAGCAGCTCCGGCCGGCCGGTCCATGCCAGGCGGAAAGACCCGGAGCCTTCGGCCTTGCGGAAAAAGGAGGTCCATTCGGGCAGGATGCCGAGAATGTTTCCTTTGCCCTCCAAATCGATGCGCGCGCTCGCACCCGGATCGTGCGGGATCCGGCACTTGAAAAACACGTTCATATCGTCTCTCCGGTGCCATTCCCCGTGCTCCACCAGCAGGGCTCCTGACCGGAAACTCGAGTTCACAAGCAGGGAATCGGTGATGCGGGCCCTGATCTCCCGGAATGAGAAATCGCCCGCAAAACCGTCCTGCAGGGACAGGGAACCGCGTATGACGGGCGATTGATTGCCGCCGCTGACGAAAAAATCGAATGCGCCGCGCCCTTTTAATAAAGCCGTATCACCGGTTGCCGCGCCCATCATTTTTTGAAGATCAATGTCTTCGCCATAAATCCGGCCTTTCAGGCTGTCGCCAGCCGTTTTTTCGATTTCACCGGTCCACAGCGCGACATCATCCTGGAACAGGTCGAAGCCCAGAAATTGCAGGCCGTACCCGTCCCATCTCGCCCGGACATCTCCTTCGTATAAACCGATGTCGTGAAAAACGCCTTCCTTGAGTCTGGCCGCAAACTGAATGTCCGGATGCAGCCTTGTGCCGGAAATGACGGCATCCCCGGTCAGGCCGCCGCTGAACATGCGGGAATCCGGGATGAAAGGATGGAGCAGCTCCATCCTGAAATCCTCGAGCTGCAGGTTCGCGCGCAATGGAGACGCATCCGTGAGCGGCACTCTCCCCCGCAGCTCCATGAAATCTCCGATGCGCATGGAGACCGCCTCAAAAGCCTCCGGTCCGGCTGTCCATGAAGCTTCTACGGGCAGGCGCAGGCCGCCCGGAGCCCGCCATTCCGCATTCAGGTTGTATGCCCTTGAGACTCTGCCGCGTTTCTGGGAAACAAGGTCCGCCTGAAAACCGGCCGCACGCGTCGTGTCTTCCATGCCCCTGCCGGCCAGGGAAAAATTCCATTTGGCCGGATTGCCCGAAAACCTGCCGCTGACCGAAAGCGCATCGGCTTCATCAGCCGCCATATCGCTATAGAACAATCCGGCCGCAGCCTCGAGTCCTTTCAGATCCACGGACCAACTCATGCCGGATGTGGCTGGGCGGCTTACATTGCCGCTGCCGGACAGGGCGCCGTCGGATACCATGCCGATGCGGCAAAGACCTTCATGGCATACAACGGACGGCCGGATATGCAGGCCTGCTCCGTTTTTGGACGCCAGATCGATCACTGCGCCTGCGCGAGCATGGAAACGGGTCAGCCAGCCTTCCCAGTGCACCTGCATGCGGGCGTTGCAGGTTTCCAGTTTGTTCCGCACCCATCCGGGAAAGGATTCGGTGAAATCGCCGCCCAGTCCAAGGTCGAGACTGAATCCCCTGTCGAAGCGGGCAAAATCCATGTTCAACTTCAAGTCAATGCGGTTCAAAGCGCTGTCCGCTTTACCGGTGGCGTACAACAGGCTGTCCTTCAGCACAATATCCGTTCTTAAGTCGCCGAATGGAGAGCCGAAAATCCGGAAATCATGAATGTCCACGTCTCCATCGATCTGGGGATTCTGTATGCCGCCCTGCATGCGTATGTCCAGCGCGGCATGTCCCGAGACCGGAATTTCAGCTGCCGGAGAAGCCTTGCGGATCAGGGCAGGCAGGTTGAGCCTTTCGCAATGCGCGCGAATTTGAAAATGGGGATCCAGAAAACGGGTCATGATGCCGTCCAGAAGCAGCGGCGTTCCCTCGAATCCGGCCAGAGACCCGTGAATATCCAGCGTATCATCGCGGATTTCGGCAGAGAAGCGCATGTCCGTGATGTCAAGACCTGCCTTCGGGACGGAAAAGGATCCTTCCTCCAGTTTGAAAAAACCTCTGGATCCTGTCTTCCTGTCGTAATGGGCCTCGCCCCACATCGTGCCGCCGTTGACGCGTATGAATGCCGGCAACAACAGCGGCATTTCCGGCGAAGGCCTGGAGGATTCCAGCAGCACATGCATGCGGCTGTGCCGCATGGATGCCGGATCCAGGACGCCTTCAATGGAAAGGTTTTTTTGATCGGATTCAAAGAGTCTGCCTGCAAGCCGGATGTCTGCGGAATCCGGAGATTGCACCCTGATCCATCCGTTCAGGAAAGACGCGAGCCTCGCCCTTTGCCCTGAGGCGTTCTCAATGGAAAGGCTGGCGTCCGATACGGTGATGCG
This sequence comes from bacterium, assembly GCA_016931355.1. Lineage (GTDB taxonomy): Bacteria > Zhuqueibacterota > QNDG01 > QNDG01 > JABMRT01 > JAFGEX01. The sequence continues at coordinate 40,194 of JAFGEX010000360.1, read as the reverse complement.
CCGCATCGTTTCGGACAATCCTGCGAGCGAGGAGGTTGATACACGGGAGGGTTCGACCGGATCCCGGCTGCCCGACGGCCTTCTGAGTATCAAAGAGGGCTTGACGAACAACACCTCATGCGCCGCTTTTTCAGGCTGAAAACCATGCAAAATCAGGTTCCAGAACCTGTATCCGATGCGGACGCTTTCGATTTCAAGGGTGAAGGAGCTGTCCCTGGGGACCAAAGTGACGCCGTTCAGGCTGGCGCTGCCCAGGTCGAGGTTGAAGGCCCGTATGTCCGTGTTCTCGTCCACGAACGGCCGTATCTTCTCAAGGAGGTACAGCCGTATCATCTCATTCGCCCTGGACAGGCGCCAGGCCGAAAAAAAGGCAGCCACGATGACTGTGGTCACGAGCGTGGTCACCAATGTCCATCTTCTTGTGCGCAAACGATCACCTTCAAAAAAAACGAGGGCAGGGTTCTGTCCGAACACCGGCCCTTGCTTGGACGCAATCCGATCTCAATCTTATGACGAATCAGCCCGGGAATTGTTCCCGGGAAGCGCTCTAATCAAATCCCCTGCTCATTGTCATCCTGAGCTCCATTTTCCAGGAGCGAAGGATCCAAGCCCTCATACACTTCAACCATCCCCTTCACGGATCCTTCGGGCGCTTAGCATCCTCAGGAAGACAATAGAATGTCTTCCTGAGAACTGCTTTACGGAGCGAAGGATCTGGGGCGGAATGCTGAAATGAACTCCCGCCTCACTTCTTCTTCAACTGCTCGCTGACCCTGCCGAAGCGCCTCTCCCGTCCCTGGAAATTGTCTATGGCCTCGTAGAGATTCTGCCTTCGGAAATCCGGCCACAGCACATCCGTGATGTAGATTTCCGTGTATGCGATCTGCCAGAGCAGGAAGTTCGAAATTCGCAGTTCGCCGCTGGTCCTGATCATCAGGTCCGGATCCGGCAGCGCGGATGTGTACAGCCTGTTTGAAAAAACCGAAGCGTTGATTTCCGAAGGATCGAGCCTGCCTTCCCGGACATCAGCAGCGATGCGCCTGACTGCTGAAAGGATCTCCTCCCTGCTCCCGTAACTGAGGGCCAGATTCAGCACAAGCCCCGTGTTGTTCTTCGTGGCCTCTATGCCTTCCAAAAATTCATTCCGGATCTTTTCCGGGATGTCCTCCATCTCGCCTATGGCCATGACGCGCACATTGTTCTTCATCAGGTCCCTGATTTCCCGCTTCAGCGTACGGACCAGCAGCGTCATGAGCCCGGACACCTCGTCCCTGGGCCTGCGCCAGTTCTCCGTCGAAAAGGTGTACAGGGTCAGCGCCTGTACGCCGATCTTGCCGCATGCCTCCACAATGTCGCGCACGGAGCGTATCCCCTCGCGGTGCCCGGCAAGCCGCGGCAATCCCCTCTTTTTCGCCCATCTCCCGTTGCCATCCATGATGATGGCAATGTGCCGCGGGATGTTGCCGTTCTTCAGGATGCGCTGTTCGAGCTGCAATGTCTTGTTCGAGGGCATATCCGTTCCCGATTTCGCGCCCAATATTTCCCTTAAATTTCCCCGTACTTCGCCAATAAAAAGTACGATTGAACCAAGACAAAATCAAGCGTTTATTTTTAATGGGGTAAAGGCAAAAAACGGCTGCCCGATCGATCAACGGCTATTGTTGTTCTGCTTCAGGCCCGTCGAACGATTTCGTAACACGATACCATGCCGTTCCCGGATGACATGCAGGGTCATTTTTCAGGCTTGATTTCTAGTAACATTTTGATTATTTTTATTGTAACGTCTTCTTTTCAATTCCATCCCGATTCTGGGTCATTGAAATGATGAAATGTCAAGGTGCTTCTGATCAATATACCCGAATCTCCGGCAGGTCCGGTATCCCAATCGGAAACATCCGGATAAAGGGATTGCAGCAAAAACCACGATTCATCATTTGCGGGGCGGCATGAAAAAGATACTGGTGACAGGGGCTGGCGGATTCATCGGATCCCATCTGGCTGAAAGGCTGGTGGAACTGGGACACTCTGTCAGGGCTTTCGCCCGGTACAATTCAAGAAATCACTGGGGCTGGCTGGAAACATCGGAACAGGCAAAGGATATGGAGATCGTTTCCGGTGACATCCGCGACCTGGATTCCGTGCGCAGGGCCATGGCAGGATGCGACAGCGTGTTCCATCTTGCTGCCCTGATCGGCATCCCTTATTCCTATGTCTCGCCCCTGGCCTACATACGCACGAACATCGAAGGGACCTACAACGTGCTCGAAACCGCCAGGGATCTGGAAATGGAAAACGTCGTCATCACGTCCACGTCCGAGACCTACGGCACGGCCCAGACCGTACCCATCAGCGAAACGCACCCCTTAGTCGGCCAATCACCGTACTCCGCCACCAAGATCTCCGCGGATCAGCTCTCGCTCAGCTATCACCTCTCCTTCAAGCTTCCCGTGAAAATAGCCAGGCCTTTCAACACCTACGGGCCCAGGCAGTCCGGCCGTGCGGTCATACCCACCATCATCACACAGCTCCTGAGCGGCCGGCCTCTTCAGCTCGGCAATCTCGGGCCTACGCGGGATTTCACATACGTGAAGGACACGGTGGAAGGATTCATCGCTATAGCGGGGGCCGGGGATCTGGCTGGGCAGGTGACGAACATCGGCATGAACGAGGAGATTTCGGTCGGAGACCTCATCCGTCTGATCGCCTCCATAACCGGGATCAAGGCAACGGCCCAAACGGACAAGACACGCGTCCGCCCGGAATCGAGCGAGGTACAGAGGCTCAGATGCGACAACACGAAGATACTCTCCAGAACCGGCTGGCGGCCGAGATATGATCTGAAGAAAGGGCTTTCCGAAACCATTGACTGGATCAAGAAAAACCTCGAATTGTACAAATCGGAAATATACAATGTCTGAATGCGCGGTGATACTGGCGGGCGGCAGGGGGACTAGGCTGCGGCCCTATACGATTTCCATACCAAAACCTCTGGTGCCGGTGGGGGAAGTCCCAATCCTGGAAATGGTCATCCGTAAACTGAAAAAGGAAGGATTCGGCCGCATCATTATGACCGTGAATCACCAGGCAGAAATCATACAGGCTTTCTTCGGAGACGGCCGTAAATGGGGCGTACAGGTCGAGTACTCGCTGGAGGACAAACCTCTCGGCACCATGGGCCCTCTGAAACGGATACAGGACCTGCCAGAAAATTTTTTGATCCTGAACGGAGACGTGCTGACCAATTTGAATTTCAGGACATTTTTCTCCAGGCATGTCCGTGACAGGCGTTTATTCACCATTGCAACACACCGGAGAATTCAAAAAATCGACTACGGCGTGCTGGAAACCGATTCGAAGGGCAGGCTGGCCGGGTTCGAAGAAAAACCTGAAATCCCATATACAGTCAGTATGGGAATTTATGCGGCAAACAGGAGGATTTTGAATTTCATACCTGCCGGCAGATTCTTCGGTTTCGATCATTTAATGCTGAAACTCTTAGCCTGCGGGGAAAAGGTGGCCACGCATCCGCACAGGGGATACTGGCTGGACATCGGGCGGCCGGATGATTATGAAAAGGCGGTCAGGGATTTCGGCGGGTCGAATACATGAGCTCCATGTGCATCGCTGTGACAGGAAGTGAGGGTTTTGTTGGATCAAGGCTGGTCAAAAAGCTTGACAGCCCTGAAATTGATCTTGTGAAAATCGATATCAGGACCGGTATTGATCTTCTGTCCTGGGAAAATCTGAGTCATTTGGACGGTTTCGACATCATCGTCCATCTCGCGTCGAAATCATTCGTGCCCGACTCCTTCAATCATCCCAGGGAATTCCTCCATCACAATATGCTCTCAACACTGCATGTCCTGGAGTTGGCCAGGAAAAATAAGGCCCGCGTGATATACATGAGTTCTTATCTGTATGGAGAACCGAATAAACTCCCCGTGGACGAGGAACACCCCCTCAAGCCGCACAATCCCTATGCCACCAGCAAGCTGGCCGGCGAACAGCTTTGCCGCTGCTACCAAAGCGATTTCAACGTGCCGGTCACTCTATTCCGGCCGTTCAACATTTACGGGCCCGGACAGAATGAAGCCTTCCTGATTCCCTCGATCATCAGGCAGATGAAGGACGGACACGTGGAACTCATGGATCCCCGTCCGAAAAGGGATTTCGTGTATGTGGAGGATGTAGTGGACGCGATCGCCCTGGAAATACGGATGAAACGCGAAGGAATGAATATCTATAATCTGGGATATGGTAAAAGTGTTTCCATTCAGGAAATCGTTGATTTATTGAATGAGCTGTACGGAAAACCACTGGCCGTTCATTTCAAGAATGAATACCGGAAAAACGAGATCCTGGATATCGTTGCGGATATCGGTAAAATCAAATCGGAGCTGGGCTGGCAGCCGAAATATTCAATGCGGGCGGGATTGAACAGAATATTGAGGGAGAGCCGGCTGATCTGATTGAACGTAGGAAATTGGGAAGGCAAATAAAAAGGGCTGTCCGCGAAATGCCTGATCCTTCAGAACCAGGCCCGGCGAACAGCCCAGGGAGAGAAGAGAGAGAACTTTCAATTTACGGATGAAATCTGCGATCATCCAAAGCCGGGACACCATACAATCGAATCCGTGTCTCAGGCCGTGGCATCATCCCCCATCTTTAACACATCCACTGATTGATATTCAGGCACCAGGTCCCTGATCTTCCGGATCATGTCATCCACCCGGATGTCCTGCTCAAGCGCCAGGATCTCAGATGTATATTTGGCAAACAGATATGGGATTTCTGCAAATTCCGTTCCCGAAATCCTCACCCCGGCTTTGTCCAGAGAGAGGAGCGGGAGGAGAAATGACCCATGCAACAGGACATGCGTTTTCGCTAAAGACGCAACACCCTGGTCCGGTTATACTTCCCGGACGCATGGAGCTGCTTCAGTTCTTCATCGCTCAACTGTTCACCGGATATCCCGAGTTCCTGGGACTGAAAATACCGGCTCTGAGGCACGTAGCGCACGAAAAATTCGTCCCCCAGTGAAAGGGAAACGAATTCCGCCTTGCCCCTGATTTCGATTTCGTCCCGCAATTCAAGGCCTGAATCATCCACTGCCAGGGAACGGCGGAACGTGACGGGCAGTCCCCTCTGCCCCAGGATGAGCATTTTACGGATCCGGCCCTTGAGCATATGGGAGAAAAAAGGCATCCAGCAGAACAGGATCAGCACGGTCCTGAACAGGATCAATTTGACAGGCGTGAAAAGCTTGTTGGAGGGCACAACGTGAAAACGGCCTTCCACCTCCCAGCCCGCATCGGAGGCGCTGATCCGGTTTCCCGGGTCTATCCACTGCGATGTGGCGACCAGGCCGCTTCTGAGCCGCCCGATCATGCCGCAGTCGTTCAGGACAAGTCTGCCTGATCGGTCGAACGCCTTGACAACTCCGCCCTTGGCCAAATTGGCGATGACATAGCCTGCGGGTTTCCGGATCACGGCAATTCGGGCCCCGGGGAAAAACCGGGTGAAAGGTTTCTGTTCATAAGGCAGAGGCGGTCGTTTTTCCGTCCGGTCCGTGAAGTCCAGGTAGGCCTGAAGAAATTCCGGCACACGATAGAACACGTACCGGTCCGACTGTATCTCCGGCGGCACGAGCCTGCCCTCAGCCAGGCCGAGCAGCATTTTGTCCGCAACCGCCATGGCCAGGGGGATTTTCCCTGCGAGTATCTCGAAACCATGCGGATAAAAATGCAGGGTGTTGCGGCTGCCCAGACTGCCTGCATAGAAGCCGTTGGGATAGACGAAATAGGAGCAGAATTCGACGGACTGCCTCAAAACCTCCAGAACGGCCGGATCCGGATTTGATTGGTATATTTTCGCCAGGAAGGATACGGTCGCTGAGAGATAGCCCGGATCAACCCCGTCGTACTCGCGCGACCACCCCTCCTCATGATGATATCCCAGGAATCCGCTCCAGAGCCGGTCGAATCCTTTCTTCAGCTGATCATCCCCGAGCAGCTCATACGCCTTCCAGACCGCCAGGCAGGCCATGGCATGATGGTTGGCCAGGTGGTCTTCCTCGGATTCACCTGCGGCTATGAAAAAGGCTGCCTTGCGAATGGCATTTGTGATGCGGCCCGCCTGATCCGCCGGTATCTCGTCCCTGAGCAGCCGGAAGGCTGCAATGGAGGTAAAAGTCGTGAATGCCGTGGGGCCCACCCACCCGCGCTCATTGGGGTAGAATTCGTCGAACGAGCCGTCCCTGTGCTGTATGCGGGCCCAGAAATCCAGGCCTGCTATGGCCCAGTCCCTGATCTTGGTCTGTCCTCTGTACATGCTGCCCGGGAAATCATACCGGTACACCAGGGCAAGGGCATGCACGCCGAATTGGCGCACCGCGTCCGGAAAATCCGATGTCTTGTCCAGCCAGTAATCCCGGTGAAAGCAGCCGTATGCCGGGGAAAAGGGATTCCGGTCCTGATTCCCCAGCAGCCTGGGGACCTGGGACAGGGCCTTTTCAGCATACATGTCCCTCAAGGAACCGACGGATTTTCTGGTTTGAGCGGAATTCATTGTTTTTGACACATCAAGCCTCTTTCAATTGCTTCACGTAAAATCGGAGACTCCCCGCTGCAAGCCACGTTTTTGCCTGCCGGTCTTTTCAGATGGAAGTTTCCCGACTGCTGAATCAGCGGTAATGATTCGGAAGCCTGCGGTTGATCAATTCGGCCAGAAGGCCCACCATGGCCGTCTGCAGGGAAGCCATGAGAATGACGATGGTGCTCGCATCCGCAAACCTGCCCAGGACGAAATAAGAGAAGAAGCCCCAGGCAATGCCGAGGAGAAACAGCATCATGCCCAGAGACAGGAATATTTTCAGGGGCGCGAAATAGAGCGTGATCCGGACGATCAGCTGTATGAAATTGAGGGTGTCGTGGACGGGCCTGATCTTCGATTTGCCCAGCCGGTTGTGATAATCAATGGGGATGTAATCGACGAGATAGCCGTTGGCGATCATGGCGAGCGTGATCGTGGTGGTGAAGGAAAACCCGTCCGGCATCATGGCGATGAATTTCTCCGCCACGCTTTTCCGGAATATCCGCAGGCCCGAATTGATGTCCGGTATGGTCTGCCCTGCCACGATGTTGGCCAGCTTTCCGATGAACCATTTGGCCGGGCGCCGCGCCAGGGGGATTGCCACCTTGCCGCCGGTCCGCGCGCCCACGGCCATGTCGCAATCGGAATCAAAACGCTTCAGGAGCGCGGGGATCTTTTCATGCGGATACGTCCCGTCCGCGTCCGTGATGCAGATCAGTTCATGCCTCGCGTGATTGATCCCGGTTTTGAGCGCAGCGCCGTACCCCCTGTTCCTGCTGTGCCTGAGGACCCGGACCCCTGAAATCCGCCGCGTCTTTTCGAACGTGCCGTCCGATGAGCCGTCGTCGATGATGATGATTTCATGCCTTATCCTGCGTTTCTTCAGGACCGCCTGTGCCTGCCGGACGACATCGGCAATGGACTCTTCCTCGTTGTATGCGGGGATGAGAACGGTCAACGGATCCATGCTGTGTATCCTCTTCCATGACGGTGAAAAACTGAACGCCTGCTCAATTTATCCAAATTTTTCCTGGAGAGCAAGGAGATTCCTCCTGGACTTGAGAGCCTTTTGTGATGCAGCGGCTCTCTTGAAAAGCACATTGAAATTGAAGCTCCCCGCAGCAAGAGGCGGGGAACTTCAATCTGATCACGAGCTTATTTTTATGCCCTCACCCCAACACTCCATAGAAACAGGAAAGGCGTTAAACCCTGCGACAGATTTTTCGTACCGCTTCGCGGTCCTCAGAATGCCATTCTTGAACGTCCTCCTGAGGGCGCCATTCGCCCGCAGGATCTGGGGTGGGTATATTTTGGGCAGTATAAAAGAAAATCCCTCCCCGGATTCTTCATGCCTTGTGCAGGACTCGGTGACAACAGGTACAATTGTCCCGAAAACAGCCTGCGGCAGAAGCATCCGGGGAGGGGTTTGATTTCGAAAAGAACCACTCATGGGTCCCCCGACACAACATTTCGGGGGCAGACCCGGACAAAACATGTGGGGAGCGACATCCCTTCTTAAAAAAACCCTATTCCTTCGGCAGGATCGCTATTTCCAGAATATGTGCAGTCGGGGATGCAGCCGTGACTGCTCCGCTTTCCAGATCTATCGAAGCCGCCGTGTTTTCAGCAATGATCTGCGTGTCGTTATCCGTGTTCTTGATGAGATTCGCTGCTTCAGCGCAACAATAATAGACGCCCGTGTTCACTGGCTTTCCGTCCTGGTCCTTCATATCCCAGTTCACGGTCGCGGTGATGACCGTGTCCCCGTCGAAAACAGGGCTGGCTGAGGTCATGGCGTCGAACGGGGCCGGAATGCCGTCTGTGGTCAGGCCGGACAGGCCCGCGTACGTGACTCCGCTTTTGGCCATCCAGGCTGGCAGATGCTCCACATGGGACCCGTGCGTTCCGACGGTCACGGCAGTGGGCGTGATGCGCAGGGTTTTGACGTACTGCCTGGCCGCGTTTTCGATCCAGATGACGTAATCCGTGTTCACGGAAACATTGTAGAATGTCCCCTGATACACAGGCCCCTTGAATTTCAACGCGATATCCAGGGAGGAGAAGGATGCGCCTGTTTCCAGGACGGATTTGCTCCTGTCGCACATGACCAAAACGATGCAAAATCCCAGTATGACGAGTATGCCGCGCTTCATGATTTCCCCTGCAGATTAATGATATTGTTGATCTCCTTCATAATATTCATCCTTTTTTCATTGAAAACAAGTAAAAAATTGTCATGAACTTCAGACTTGGCTGCAGCGTAAAATCAACCGGGGGATTTGATTTGCTTCTCCGCGTAAAAATCGTTAATTTGCTGGCCGGAATGGCCGCCAAAGGATTCGTATGGGAAGGATAAAATGACGAATAAAAGAACGCCGCTCGCTGAATCCGACCATCAGCGCATCGGGCAGGTGCAGAAAAGCTATCAGAAGATGAATGACCAGCTTCACCGCGTCATTGTCGGGCAGCAGGACATCATCGATGAACTGCTCATCTCCCTTTTCTCCCGCGGCCATTGCCTCATCGTGGGCGTGCCGGGCCTGGCCAAAACCCTTCTCATTTCGACCCTGGCGAAAATCCTGGATCTTGATTTCAGCCGCATCCAGTTCACGCCTGACCTGATGCCGTCGGACATCACGGGCACTGAAATCCTGGAGGAGGACCGCACGACCGGCAAAAAGGCTTTCCGGTTTGTACGCGGGCCGGTTTTCGCAAACATCGTGCTGGCGGACGAGATCAACCGCACGCCCCCCAAGACCCAGGCGGCGCTGCTGCAGGCCATGCAGGAGCATGAAGTCAGCGCTGCGGGCGGCACCCACAAACTGGCCGAACCCTTCTTCGTTCTGGCCACGCAGAATCCCATCGAACAGGAAGGGACCTATCCCCTGCCCGAAGCGCAGCTGGACCGTTTCATGTTCAATCTCAACATCAATTACCCTTCCCACGACGAGGAAATGGAGATTGTGCGTTCGACCACCGGGGGCCTGGAGCCTGAGATGAAACCCGTGCTGAACGCAAAAGACATTCTCGACATCCAGCGCCTGGTCCGGGTCGTGCCTGTTTCAGACCTGGTGTTGGGTTTTGCCGTTGCCCTGGTCCGGAAAACGCGTCCGGGCCCGGACGCCCCGGATTACATCAAGGACTGGATCAGCTGGGGAGCGGGCCCCAGGGCCTCCCAGTACCTGATACTCGGAGCCAAAACGCGCTGCATCCTGGACGGACGGTCCACGCCGGACATGGATGACATACGCAGGGTTGCTGTGCCTGTACTCAGGCACAGGATGATCACGAATTTCAACGCGGAAGCGGACGGCATCACAACGCCGCAGATCATCCGGAAACTGCTCGATGAATCCGGATCCTGACATCTTTCTTCCACCCGGCAGCCCGGCCTTCATTTATCCGGGATTGTGAGCATTGATGAAAATTCGAATCACCTCCGGAGGACTTTCCTGTTCGAAGTCTGTAAAAGGTATTGACTCAAGAAAATGGACGGGAATGGATAGTCCTCCCGGAGGTGATGAATCCGGACAACTTTGAAGCCATGACATTCGCCGGGGATTACAGGAAATATCTGGAGCCCGAAACCGTATCCAGACTTTCGAGGCTGGACCTGATCGCCAGGCTCGTGGTCGAGGGCTTCATCACAGGACTGCATCGCAGCCCTTATCACGGGTTCTCCGTGGAATTCTCCGAGTACAGGCCGTACATGCCCGGGGATCCCACGCGGCTGATCGACTGGAAGGTTTACGGCCGCTCGGACCGGTACTATGTCAAGCGTTTCGAGGAAGAGACCAATCTCAAGGCGTACCTGCTGGTCGATGCGTCCGGATCCATGGGATATGCCTCCGGTAAAACAACGAAACTGCAGTACGCCGTGTATCTTGCGGCAGCCCTGTCCTATCTGATGCTCACGCAGCGTGACGCGGTCGGGCTCGCGACCTTCGATTCACAGATACGCAGATTCCTGCCCCCCCGCTCCGTTTTGAGCTATCTGTCCGTTCTTCTAAAGGAATTGGACAATCTCTCAGGCGCAGGCGACACGAACCTGTCGGAAACCTGCCACAGCCTGGCGGAGCGCATCAAGCGGCGCGGGCTCATCATCCTGTTTTCGGATCTTTTTGATGATCCGGACCGCCTGCTCGGGGCGCTGAAACATTTCCGCCATAAAAAACATGAGGTCATCGTTTTCCACGTGCTCGATCCCATGGAAATCCGCTTCGACTTCAAGGGGGACACGCTGTTCATCGACCTGGAATCCGGGACATCTGTTCAGACGGAGCCCTGGCAGGTCCGGGAAGGGTACCGGAATCTCATGCAGGCATTCATGGACCGGTACAGGAGGGAATGCCTCAGGAATCGCATCGATTACGTGCCGGTGAGCACGGATCAGCCTTTCAGCAATGTTCTTTTCCGCTATCTGTCCAAGAGAAGCAGGCTCGGAGGCTGAAATGTCCCGGTATTTCATGATATTGGGAATTTTGGCTGCGCTCATCATGGCGGTATGCCTGCTTTCCTGGCTTCGCCTGCGCCGCCACGCCAGGTTCAGGGCAAACCTGAATATCCTGCTCGTACTCACTGTGCTTGCGTCCACCATCCCCCTGGCCCTGCTGGCAGCAGCGCTTCTGACCCGCAGTGCGCAATTCGCGGTCCCGGATATCGGGCCAGTGCTTGAACAGACCCTGAACACCTTGAGATCCCAATCCGAAAAACCGGGCTTGGAATTTCTCAGGTCGCACAGTCCGGATACCTGGGACAGTCAGGTTCTTTCAGATTGCGGGATGGCCTGGGCAGGTTCTTTCAGGGCAGGGGAGCGCATGGAAACAATCGCCCAGGTCGAAAGCGTATCCCCATTCCCTTTCAGGGAAAATGTGCTGGATGAGACGTGGATACGAAAGGCGCTTCAGGATTCCGTGTTCAGCGCCTTGTTCAAGGGCGATCCCGGTTTTCAAGCTGTTTTCAGAAAGGCCGGTCCGGACCATGTGGTTGCAGCAGCCTACGAAATCCCGCCGGAGATCATAGACACAAAGGAAAAGATTTCCGAAACCATGAGGACCTGCAGCGCATTGTCCATTCTGAAGCAGTCCATCCTGGAGAAAAAGATCATCATGGCTGCAGCCGTTTCCTGGGTGCTTCTCGCTGCTCTGGCTGCAGCCGTGCTGGCAAACCGGCTCTCCGCCCAGCTCAACAAGCCGATCGAAAACCTGGTGGCAGGCATGAAGCGCATCTCCTCCGGAGACCTGTCCGCCCGGATCGACGACACGGTGAAGGGTGAATTCCTCTACATGGCCAATTCGTTCAATGCCATGGCCGATGACCTGAAAACGGCGCGGGAGCAGCTGGTGCGCACGGAACGCATCGCAGCCTGGCAGCAGGTGGCGCGCCGGGTGTCCCATGAAATCAAGAACACGCTGACCCCTCTTTCCATTGCATTGCAGAAAATACACATCCGCATGGACGAGGATCATGCGGGCCCGGAAACGCGCCGCACGCTCGATTCCCTCGAGGCTGAATTCAGGAGCCTGAAGAAGCTGGCTGCTGAATTTTCCGAACTGGCGCGCATGCCGGTCCCGCGTTTCGAAAGGGTGGATCTGAACGCGCTCGTCCAATCCTCCGCAGGCCTGCTCACCGCAGCTCATCCGGACCGCAGGTTCCATCTGAAACTGCAACCCGGAGCCGTGGAAATGGAAGCGGATCAGGATCAGATCAGGCGTTTGATCGGAAATCTCTTGCTGAATGCGGTCGAAGCATCGTCATCCGGTTCAGAGATACTGATCAAAACAGCGTTTGACGCAAAACAGGAAGGCCGCGTGCTCCTGGAAATTTTGGATTCAGGCAAAGGCATGGACAGCGCCACACTGGAGAGATGCAGGCAGGCCTATTTCACCACAAAGACGGGAGGGACAGGCCTGGGACTGGCGATCGTGGAAAAAATCCTGGAGGATCACGGCGGCGGGATGGAAATAGAGAGCTCCCCGGGCGAAGGGACCCGGGTCAGGGTCAGGCTGAGGAGATATTCCGGCTGATCTTTTATGGCTGTCCGATTTAACATCGGCTGGGTGGTTTCATCCCCGAGATGTTCAATCTGGGCCTGCCTCCGAGATGTTCTGCCGGGGGATCGAGGGGGAGGTGAGAAGGTGTCGCCTTCGAAATGACGCCGTGTTATTGGGGTTCATCGCCGCTGAGTCTTGACTTTTCAACCTGATTTACGGATATTTCTTTTGTTTTTAAGGTGCCGGAGAAATCATGTTCAACACCTTCATTGAAACCCGCTTTTCCGCAGCGCATCAGCTCCACGGCTACCAGGGACAATGCGGGAAACTGCACGGCCATACCTGGAAGCTCCGCGTCGAAGTGAGATGTGATTCCGTGGACGCTCTGGGCATCAGCATTGACTTCAAGGAACTGCGCAGGATAACGGAATCCGTCACGGATGCGCTGGACCACGGGCATATCAACACGATCCCGCCTTTCGACAAATCGAATCCGACAGCGGAAAATCTCTCCATTTTCATATTCCGGGAGGTGGGTAAACGGCTTCCGCCCCATGTGCGCATGGCCGGCGTCACGGTGTGGGAATCGGAACAGTACGCCGTGACCTATACGGAATCCTGAGCATGCTCAAGGTCAATGAAATCTTCATGTCCATTCAGGGCGAATCCTCCTGTGCGGGCCTTCCCTGTGTTTTCATCCGCCTCACGGGCTGTAACCTGCGATGCGCTTACTGCGACACAACCTATGCATACGAAGAGGGGACGTTCTGGCTCGTCAGGGACATCGTGAAAGCTGTTTCCATCCATGAAATCCAGCTGGTGGAAATCACGGGAGGCGAACCGCTGGAACAGGAGGAAACGCCGCAGCTGGCCGGGGCCCTGCTCGACAGCGGCTTCGCCGTTTTGGTGGAGACCAACGGCACCCGGGACATCAGCCTTCTCCCTGCAGGGGTCATCCGCATCATGGACATCAAATGCCCGGGGAGCGGTGAGCATGAAAAAACGGACTGGAACAATTTGGGCAGGCTGCAGCCAAACGACGAGGTCAAGTTCGTGCTTTGCGGAGAGGCGGATTATTTGTGGGCAAGAGAAATCGTGAAAAAATACGGTCTGGCCGGGAGAGCCAAGGTGCTTTTCTCTCCTGCAAAGGTTAGGCTGGATCCGAGAGCGAGCGCATTCCCGGCTGCTTTCCGCGGAAAAAACAAGCGGATCCAAAAGCCTTCTTCCCTGCAGATCGAAGATTCCCCGCAGCAAGCGGCTGGGAGCTTCAATCCCGCGGATCTTGCGGCATGGATCCTGAGGGACAGGCTTCCGGTGCGGCTTCAGCTACAGATTCAGAAAATACTTTGGCCGGATTCGGACAGGGCGAAATAGGATGACACCAAAAGCCGTCATACTGCTCAGCGGAGGGATCGACTCCTCCACCACACTGGCCATTGCACGGGAACAGGGGTTTTCCCTGTATGCGCTGAGCATCGATTACGGTCAGAGGCATAAAATCGAGTTGGAGTCTGCCAAAAAAATCGCGCGAGCGATGTCCGTGGAGCGTCATCTGGTTTTGAAGCAGGATTTGACGGCCATAGGCGGATCCTCCCTGACTTCAAACAGGCCGGTCCCGAAAAACAGGACAGGGGATGAAATCGGCCGGGGCATCCCTTCAACCTACGTGCCTGCACGCAACAGCATATTGCTTTCATTGGCCCTTGCATGGGCCGAAGTGCTCGGATCCTCGGACATTTTCATCGGAGTCAACAGCCTGGATTATTCCGGTTACCCGGACTGCAGGCCGGAGTTCATCCGGGCTTTCGAGTCCATGGCCCGGCTCGCAACCGCGGCAGGAGCGGCAGGCGGCCGTTTGACCGTGCACGCCCCCCTGATCCGGATGACAAAGGCGGAAATCATTCGCAAAGGATTCGATCTGGGCGTTGATTTCAGCATGACGCTCTCCTGCTACGACCCGGATGAAAAGGGGAGACCCTGCGGATCCTGCGACTCCTGCCTGCTGAGGAAAAAGGGATTCAGGGAGGCGGGCATTGAGGATCCGGTCCCATCACCTCCGGGAGGACTTTTCCCTTAGTGTTCTGTTATATTAGGCTGCTGACTGAATTGAAAGAACTGAAACGGATAGTCCTCCCGGAGGTGATAAAAAGGGCTGAGCCCTGGGGCCATCGGAAGTCCGTTCTCTCATGTCAACCCGGGAATGGCGATGCACAAGGAAAACACCATGAATAAAAATCCCAAAAAAGGCACGCTTGAAATCAGAAATTCAAGGCTCACCGCAGTGCCCAATCAATACCCGGACCGGGACTACGAGGTTTCCATCACCCTGCCTGAATTCACCTGCCTGTGTCCGATCTCCGGATACCCGGATTTCGCAACCATCCATGTCCGGTACATCCCGGGCAGGAAAATCATTGAACTCAAATCCCTGAAGCTCTACATCAACCGTTTCAGGGATCAAAGCCATTTTCATGAAGCGATTGTGAACCGGATAATCGACGACCTGGTAGCCTGCATCAGGCCGAGATGGATGGAGGTGGTCGGGGATTTCAATCCGCGGGGCAACGTGAAAACAGTCGTGCGCACCGAATACAGGGCAGGGCGGAAAAAGTGAAGGACGTGCAGAACCAGCCTGACGCCAGGAAAATGAGCATTGACCGGGTGGGCGTCACGCGGCTCCGGTATCCGGTCACTGTGCTGGACCGGAAAAACGGCATTCAGCACACGGTAGGCGACCTGGAGATGACGGTCAGCCTGCCTCATCATTTCCGCGGCACGCATATGAGCCGTTTCATCGAAATTCTGAACGAGCATCACCGGGAGCTTCACATAGACAAAATCGGCGATGTGCTGGAAAAAATGAAATCCAGGCTCGAGGCCGAGGAAGCGCATATACGCCTGCGCTTCCCCTACTTCATCGAAAAGGCGGCTCCGGCAACAGGCGCAATGGGCCTGGTGGAATACACCGGTTTGTATGAAGGCAGCCTCTCCGGAAAGATGGATTTCATGCTCGGCGTGGAAGTCCCTGTGACAACGCTGTGCCCCTGCTCAAAAGAAATTTCCGAAAGCGGGGCTCACAACCAGCGTTCCATCGTGCGCATCCGGATTCGGTACAGCAGCTTCGTTTGGCTGGAAGATCTGATCGAAACTGCGGAGGCCTGCGCGTCCAGCCCGGTCTATTCCCTCCTGAAGCGCGAGGATGAAAAGGCAGTCACGGAAACGGCATACAGCCGGCCCATGTTCGCGGAGGACATGGTGAGGGACATTGCCCTGAAACTGGAGCAGGATCCCCGCATCCTCTGGTACGGCGCGGAATCGGAAAACATGGAATCCATTCACAATCACAACGCTTTTGCCTCCATTGAAAGATGGAAGACCGGCGCAGGCCGAAAGAGCTGAACCATGCACGCATTCCGCAGCATCCGCTACAAAATTTTCACCGGGAAATACGAACCGGACGGGACGCTGTCGGATGCTGTGGCAAACGTGGATACCCATTTTTTCCTGGCGAATCCCGCAAGCCAGATCATCTACCAGTATCTGACCCGGTTCGTATTGGAAACCTGCAGAGCGGTGCTCGGGAAGCAGCCGTCCGACCTGCAGGTACTCGACTGGGGCGCAGGAAAAGGGCACGTCGCCTATTTTCTGAACAGGCTGGGCGTCCGCATACGCTGCTGCGACATTCACAGGGGAGACGACGATTCCACCTTCGGACAGCATACACCGGTCATTGACCGTTTTCGCATACGCGTGGACCCGCTGAAACACGCGTATGCACTGCCCTATGCATCCGCATCCATGGATGCAGTCCTCAGCTTCGGAGTGCTGGAGCATGTGCCGTGCATACCCGAATCGCTGCGTGAAATCAACCGCGTCCTGAAGCCGGGCGGCCTCTTTTTCTGCCTGTTCCTCCCCTATGCTTTCTCCTGGACGCAGAGGCTGGCCCATCTGAGAGGGGATCATTACCATCCTGTTCTGTTCAGCAAAAGCAAGGTGCTGGGACTTCTGCGCAGGGCGCATTTTGAACTGCTGGACCTGTGGCACAGACAGCTTCTGCCGAAAAACAGCGCAGTCTATCCCCATCCCCATGTATTCGAATCGCTGGATCTTTTCTGCACGGAATTCACGCCTCTGAAATACCTGGCCACCAACATTGAATTCGTGGCCGGGAAAACATCACCCGAGACCAACCGGAGGGCCCCATGAAATCCTTTTGTTCTTTCCTGATCCGAATGCTCGCAGCCGTTTCCGTCGCCTGCCTGATCCAATGCGGCGGCGGATCCTATGAGTACCCGTTTCAGAATCCGAAACTCTCCCCGGAAAAACGCGCGAACGACCTGGTGTCGCGTCTGACCCTTGAGGAAAAGGCGCTGGAGATGCAGAACTGGGCTCCGGGCATCGAACGCCTCGGCATCCCCTCCTACGACTGGTGGAGCGAGGCCCTGCATGGAGTGGCGCGTGCAGGCATCGCCACGGTTTTCCCCCAGGCCATCGGACTCGCCGCGACCTGGAACACGGACCTGATGCATCAGCTGTCATCCATCATTTCTGACGAGGCCAGGGCCAAGCATCATGATTTCGTGAGACAGAACATCCGGGGCATGAACATGGGCCTGACTTTCTGGTCTCCGAACGTCAATCTGTTCAGGGATCCCAGATGGGGCCGCGGCCAGGAAACCTACGGCGAGGATCCCTATCTGAGCAGCCGTCTGGGAGTGGCGTTCGTCAAGGGCATGCAGGGGGACCACCCGCGTTATTTCAAAACCATCGCGACCCCCAAGCATTACGCGGTTCACAGCGGGCCGGAGCCGGAAAGGCACAGGTTCGACGCAATCGCGAATGACCGCGACCTGTACGAAACCTATCTGCCTGCATTCAAGGCCTGCATGACAGAGGGAGGCGCCTGGTCCATCATGGGGGCGTACAACCGCACCAACGGAGAGGCATGCTGCGCGCATCCGCGCCTTCTGGGAAGCATCCTGCGCGGCGAATGGGGATTCAAGGGATACGTGGTGTCGGACTGCGGAGCCATTACGGACATCTATGCGGGGCACAAGCTGGCTGCAGACGCGGCGGAAGCGTCCGCCATGGCGGTTAAGGAAGGCTGCGACCTGACCTGCGGAAACGAATACAGAAGCCTTATGCAGGCGGTCGAGAGGGGACTCATCACAGAGAAGGAGATCGACGTGTCGGCCAGGCGCCTGTTCGAGGCCCGGTTCAGGCTCGGCATGTTCGATCCGCAGGAAAAGGTGCCGTACACAGGCATCCCCATTGAAGTCAACGACAGCGATGCAAACCGCGCCGTTGCCTTGCAGGCTGCGCGTGAATCCATCGTTCTGCTCAAAAATGAAAACAATCTGCTCCCTCTGAAAAAGGACCTGAAAAACCTGCTTGTGACCGGGCCCAACGCGGATTTCCTGGAATCCCTGCTCGGCAATTACAACGGGACGCCGTCCAGGTACGTGACGCCGCTCGAAGGGATAAAGGACAAAGTGTCCGGGAAAACACAGGTTCGTTTCACGCTGGGATGCGGCTGGACGGACGCCACTGTTTTTACGCCCGTCCCCTCGTCGGCGTTCAGGCCTGAAGGCGGCTTTGCAGAGACAGGCCTGACCGCCCGTTACTTCAACAACATGCTGCTCGAGGGAAGCCCTGTACTGAAGCGTGTGGATGAATGCGTGGACTTCAACTGGGACATGGCGAAACCCGCAGCTGAAGTCAGACAGGACACATTCTCCGTGAGGTGGACAGGCAGGCTGGTCCCTCCGGAATCCGGCGATTACATCATGGCTGTCACCGGAGACGACGGTTACAGGCTTTTCATCGGCGACAAATTGCTCATAGACAACTGGCGCGAACAGGGTCCGACCACCCGTTCTGCGACAATTTATATGAGGGCCGGCAGGGAGTATCCGATCAGACTCGAATATTTCGACAAATGGTACGGCGCAGTCATCCATCTGTCCTGGAGCCTCCCGAATGTCAATCCCATGAAAGAGGCCGTGGAAATGGCGCACAAATCCGATGCGGTGATCATGGTGGGCGGCATTTCGCCCAGGCTGGAAGGCGAGGAAATGCCGGTTGAAATACCCGGTTTCCTGGGAGGAGACAGAACGGAAATCTCTTTGCCCAAAGTACAGACGGACCTTCTAAAGGCCCTTCAGGCCACAGGCAAGCCGGTTGTGCTGGTCCTGCTCAGCGGAAGCGCGTTCGCGCTCCCCTGGGAAAAGGAGAACATCCCGGCGATACTGGAAGCCTGGTATCCGGGAGAGGAAGGCGGCACTGCGGTTGCGGACGTGATATTCGGCGACTACAATCCTGCGGGGAGGCTCCCCGTCACCTTCTACGCCTCAGTGGACCAGCTTCCGCCTTTCGAGGATTATTCCATGGAAGACCGAACGTACAGGTACTTCAAGGGCAAACCCTGCTACCCGTTCGGTTTCGGCCTGAGCTACACCTCTTTCGATTACAGCAATCTCATGTTCAAAAAGAACGCGATCAAGAAGAATCAAAACCTTGAGCTCACGGTCGATGTTGAAAATACGGGCAGCCTGGCCGGAGACGAGGTGGTGCAGCTCTATCTGGTTGACCTTGAGGCCTCCACAGAACGCCCGATCAAATCCCTGAAGGGTTTCAGGCGCATCCCCCTCGCGCCCGGGGAGAAAAAAACTGTTGCCTTCCAACTGACACCCGAGGATCTCTCCATGATCAACAACCTGAAAAAATGGGTTGTAGAACCCGGCGCTTTCGAAGTGCTGATCGGAGCCTCGTCCGAAGACATCAGGCTGAAGGCCGGTTTCGAGGTGGTTGAATGAAGGTGCCCGGGGTCCGGGAAGCCACCTCCATATCACCTCCGGGAGGACTATCTCCATCCGTCCATTCTTTTTAGTCGACACCTTTTCGGATTTCGAAGGAAAAAGTCCTCCAGGAGGTGATTGAAGCTCCCCGGCAGCTCACTGCCGGGGAATCTTCGATCTGTAAGGATGAAGACGTTTGGATTCGTTCTCTTGCCCAGGGGCAGACCTGAGGGAAATGTGCTCACTGTCAGGTTCATTGCAGCCCTTCATCGACTTGCGGAGGTTGATTCATGAATATGCTCTCCATAAACCTGCAAATCAAATCCGGTCTCCGAATGGCGATGCGGCCCGCCTGCATCCTGTTTCTGGCCTGCGGATTCTCCTCCCTGGCCTCGCAGCCTCTTCCAGCCAACCGGGACGAGGGCAGAGTCCCGTCCTATGGGCTGCCTGATCCGTTGGTTCTTTCCAACAACGAACCGGTCAGGCATGCGCGGACCTGGAATAAAAAGCGAAGCAAAGAGATATTGGCGCTTCTCGAAACGCAAATGTTCGGACGAATCCCTCCGGGAAAAGCCTCCGTCAAGTTCGAAATTCGGGATACGGACAGGCAGGCGCTCGGCGGAAAGGCGGTGAGGAAACAGGCAGCGGTTCATGTCCGGCGCGGCGGAAAGCAGGTCACCATTGATGTATTGATGTATCTTCCAAATCCGCATGCGGGAAAGACGCCGTGCTTCCTGGGGCTCAATTTCGAGGGGAATCATGCGGTACATCCGGATACAGGCATTTTCCTTTGCAGGTCCTGGATGCCGAACGACTCAACCCTGGAAATAACGGAGAACCGGGCCACTGAAGCCTCGCGCGGCTCCGAATCCTCGCGATGGCCCGTAGAGCGTATCCTGGAGAGGGGATACGGCGTTGTGACAGCGTACTATGGAGACATGGACCCGGATTATGACGACGGTTTTCAGAACGGATTGCACCCCCTGTTTTATAGGAAAGGTCAAAGTACGCCGGACCCGGACCAATGGGGTTCCATAGGCGCATGGGCCTGGGGCCTGAGCCGGATCCTGGACCTTCTTAAAAAAGATCCGGATGTGGATGAAAAGAGGATTGCGGTTATCGGGCATTCCAGGCTGGGAAAGGCGGCCTTGTGGGCAGGAGCCCGGGACAAACGTTTCGCCATGGTCGTTTCCAACAATTCAGGATGCGGCGGCGCAGCCCTGTCCAAACGGATATTCGGGGAAACGGTCGCGCTGATCAATGACCGTTTCCCGCACTGGTTCTGCGGCAATTTCAGACAGTACAACGACCGGGAGGACCTGCTGCCCTTTGATCAGCATTTCCTGCTTGCGCTGATCGCGCCGCGTCCTCTGTATGTGGCGAGCGCAGAGGAGGACTGGTGGGCTGATCCGAAGGGCGAATTCCTCTCCGCCCTTTTTGCAGACCCGGTATACAGGCTTCTGGCCGGTTCCGGACTTGGGGCGGAACAAATGCCGGATTTGAACAAGCCCGTGATGGACGGGCTAATCGGGTATCACATCCGTACAGGAGCGCATGACGTGACCCTTTTCGACTGGGAACGGTACATGGATTTTGCGGAC
Source organism: bacterium (assembly GCA_016931355.1). Taxonomy (GTDB): domain Bacteria; phylum Zhuqueibacterota; class QNDG01; order QNDG01; family JABMRT01; genus JAFGEX01. Next base: position 19,212 of record JAFGEX010000360.1, on the reverse strand, counting down.
CGGTGGATGAAGTAGAGACGAACGGCCGCGCGTATGCGCATTCTTTGATGATTACCAACACCCCAAACGATGTAGAGACGCACGGCCGTGCCTCTCTACATTCCATTTTCGTTGACACCTTGAAAAAGCGTCGCGGTTATTCACAAACCCGACGTCATTCCCGCAATCTTTTGGCGGGAATCCATTCTTTCCTGATGTTTCAGCGGCAAAAACCCTCAGGACAACAATAGAAACGTCATTCTGGGCCCCGCGCAGCTGGGCGAAAAATACGGGGAGGCGGCAATACGCAGTGAATTCGCTCGCCGCCGGATTCTTCCGGGATCCTCCATCCTGTTTTCCCTTGACATTGACCTTCCGTTTTGACATTTTCCGATAAAGAAACCGAAGGAGTACAGACATGAACCATCATCCATCCCGAGCTCGAATGCATCGGATTGCAGCCGTGTTTTTTTGCTTCATCGTCATGCTGCTCTCCTGTTCGAAAACGGATATTGAACCCGCCTCCAACACGCTCTGGAACGCGGACCTGCAGGCAATGGCTGAACAGCAGGCGGAATGCGCCGTGTGGTCGGTTGATCCCGCATCCGGCGTCAAGGCCCTGCATCTGAAGCCGCAGCCCGGCTTGGAACTGCATCTGCCCGGCCCGGACGAAATCCCCTGGAATCAGGCCAAATACCTGGTCGCCGACGTCCGGCATGAAAACCGGCACAGCGCAATCCTGTATTTTCATTTTTTCCGCAAAAACGAAGGGGCCGCTCCCAGGATATCATCCAAGATCGGAGTGCTGCCCGAACTCCGGACGCGCATCATCCTCCCCCTGGAATACCTGGACGGCCAGACCTTTTTCATGCAGCGATTCGCAAGGCAGCTCAAGGGCACCATGCCGGGCAGGCGTCTTCCCCTGGATTCTCTCTCTGCCGTGACAGTCGGGCTCGAACCGAATGAAGCGGGATTTAAAACAGACCTCTGGATCTCCAGCCTCCGCCTGACCCTCGAAAAGCCGTCCCCTCTGCCTGATGAAAAACCGGTTGTGGATGCATTCGGGCAATGGAAAGCGCGCGACTGGCCCGGCAAAATCAGCAATGAAAAGGAGCTGGTGGAGAAAATACAGGGCCTGCATCAGCAGGTGAAAGACGCGTCTTTCCCGGATTCCTGGAGCCAATACGGCGGATGGAAGCTGAAACGTTTCGAATCCACCGGCTTTTTCCGCACGGAGCATGACGGCAGGCGCTGGTGGCTCGTGGACCCGGACGGATGCGCCTTTTTCAGCGCAGGTGTGGATGTGTGCAGGCCTTCGGCCGAAGGGCCGGTTCAGGGCATGGAGGACCTTCTGGAATGGCTGCCTGAGGAAAAGGGCGGTTTCGCTTCAGCCTTCGAAGGCCGCAGAGGAGGATTCAGTTATCTGACCGCAAACCTGATCCGGGCCTTTTCGGACGATTGGGAGAACAAATGGCTGGAGATGACTTCCGGGCTTCTCAGGCAAAACGGATTCAACACGGTCGGAAACTGGTCTGACAGGGGATTCGCCGGCAGCGCTGCGCTGCCGTGGGTGCTGCCTCTGCGTGGCTTCCCTTCCACGCAGGTCAAACTCTACCGCGACTTCCCGGACGTGTTTTCACCTGAATACAGGACCGCATCCCTGGAATTTTCCGGGCAGATGGAGGAATTGAAAGATGATCCTTATCTGATCGGATATTTCCTGGCCAATGAACCTCTCTGGGCATTCGGGGACAACATCATCGCATCGGAAATGCTGGCTACCACGCAGCCTTCTGCCTCGCGAAAGGAGCTCGCCGGGTGGCTCAGGAAAAAATACAGGGACGATATAGAAGCCTTTTCCAAATCCTGGAAACGCGGTTTCGATTCCTTTGAATCGCTTGAAACCCTGGCCGTTCTGGACGCGGCCTCGCTTTCGGCGAACGCGGAGGCGGATCTCCGGGAATTTTCAGCTGTTCTGGTGGATGAATACCTGAAGCATCCAGTCGAGGCCCTGCGAAAAGTGGACCGGAATCATCTGAACCTCGGCATCCGCTACGCCTGGATCAGCTCGGAACTCTGCTACAGGGGCGGCAAATACTTCGATGTGTTTTCGATCAATTCGTACTCGGAAAAGCCGGACGAAAAGGTGATCGCGGAAATCGTCCGGCGCACGGGCAGGCCGGTCATGATCGGGGAATTCCATTTCGGAGCCCTGGACATGGGGCTGCCTGCAACAGGCATACGGGGCGTGCCCGACCAGGCGGACAGGGGCGCAGCGTACAGGTATTACGTGGAGCAGGGCGCGGTATTGCCCGGACTGGTGGGCATTCATTATTTCCAGCTGAACGACCAGCCTGTACTGGGCCGTTTCGACGGAGAAAATTACAACATCGGCCTGGTGGATATATGCAATATGCCTTACACGGATCTGACCGGCGCCATGAAGCGCACGCATGACAGGCTGTACGGCTTGGCCTCCGGCGTCCTGAAGCCGTTCGATCAGCAGCCGGAGCGCATACCCGCCATATTCTATTGACACGCTGAAAAGGGCCGGTCATGAAAGGAAAACTGCTGATTGTCTTCCATCTGGCTCTTTGCCTGAGCCTTTTGCGCTGTGCAAACAGGTACGATGCTGAAATCAAATGCAAATGGGTGCAGGTTCCTCCGGAGACAGGGACAAACCGCCATTATGTGTCCACGCGCAAACCGCTTGCCCCCAATCCGCTGGTGAAGCTTCCCATCGGAAGCATCAGGCCTGAAGGCTGGTTACGGAAACAACTGGAACTGGAGAGGGACGGTTTCACGGGCAGGCTGTCCGAACTGAGCCGTTTCCTCGGCCCTGACAATGCCTGGCTTGGAGGAAAGGGGAGCGGGTGGGAGGAAATGCCTTACTGGCTCAAGGGATTCGGGGATCTCGGATACGTGCTCGGGGATTCTTCGATCATTCATCAGGCAGGGATGTGGCTGGATGCAGCATTGTCCAGCCAGGACGCGGACGGTTATTTCGGGCCTGCCTATAACAAAAAAGTCCGCGATCTCTGGCCGAACATGGTCATGCTGCAAGCCCTGCGCAGCCTGCATGAGGCGACAGGCGACAAACGCGTGCTCCCCTTCATGACCCGCTACTTCCAATTTCAAACAACCCTCCCGGCGGACAGCCTGCTTCCCGGGTCCTGGCAGAAATACCGCGGCGGCGAAAACCTGGAAAGCATTTACTGGCTGTACAACAGGACAGGAGACGGCTTTCTGCTGAACCTGGCGGAGCGCGTGTATAAAGGCACGCATGACTGGGCATCCCCGATACTCACTCCGGAACGCGACCGGAACTGGGAACCGAGCGGGTTTTATCACGGCGTGAACATCACCATGGGATTCCGCTATCCTGCCGTTTATTATCAGCAGTCCGGAGATGCAGCGGATATACAGGCCGCTGAAAAAAATTACCGCCTGATCATGGATGCATACGGCATGCAGCCGGGCGGTATGTTCGCTGCGGACGAGAACATAAGGCCAGGGTACGCGGATCCGAGGCAGGGAGCAGAGACCTGCTCCATGGTCGAGTTCATGCACAGCCATGAGGAGCTGCTCAAGATCACGGGGGACATCCATTGGGCGGACCGCTGCGAGGAAATCGCATTCAATTCCCTGCCTGCGTCCATGACGCCGGATTTAAAGGCCCTTCATTACCTGACAGCCCCCAACCTGGCCGGCTGCGACAGTTCCGGACTGCACGATTTCGAAAACCGCGGCACGCTTTTATCCTATGACCCGCGTTCCTACAGGTGCTGCCAGCACAATGCGGGATTCGGATGGCCTTACTACACCGAGCATCTCTGGATGGCCACGCTCGACAATGGGCTGGCCGCAGTGTTTTACTCCGCCTGTACGGTAAAGGCCGAAGTCGCAGATGGAGCGGCCCTGACCCTGCACGTCGCAACCGATTATCCTTTCAGCGATTCTGTAGAAATGCAGTTGACCCTGGAAGATCCAGCTCGTTTTCCCATTTACCTGCGCATACCGGAATGGTCCGGCAGCTCTGTATGCCTGGTGAACGGAAGGGAAACCGGAATCACAGGCAGGCCCGGACAGTACCTGGTCCTGGACGGAAACTGGGAAAACGGCGACAGGATCAGACTGATATTGCCCATGAGCATTCAGGTGAAAAAATGGGATAAAATGAAGAACGCGGTGTCCTTGCGGCGCGGGTCGCTCTGGTTTTCCTTAAAAATCGATGAGGAATGGAAACGGTACGGCGGCAGCGAAGAATGGCCCGCATGGGAAATTCATCCTGCTTCCGCATGGAATTACGGACTGATTCTGGACCCTGAACAGCCTGAATCTTTCGTATCCATCGCTGAGGAGAAGCCCGTTTCCGGACAGCCGTTTACGCCGAATCAGGCTCCCATCGAATTGTCCGCGAAGGCAAGCAAAATACCCCAATGGACCTGGGACGGCCGCATGATCGGCGAACTGCCAGCAAGTCCTGTTTATTCAGCAGAACCGGTTGAGAAAATACGGCTCATACCCATGGGATGCGCCAGGCTGCGGTTGTCCTGTTTCCCCATCATCATAACGGATGCCAAGAAAGGAATGGAACACTGACATGCGTCCCGGACCCCTGATTTTCGGCCTGGCCACCTATATCCCCGGCGTGTACAAGCTGCGTTCGAAAGGTACGGGCGGGACTGTTTCAGCAAGGTACTGCTATTCCGTCTGGCTCAGGCATCGCGTCCTGGCCGGGAAAAGCGGATTCACAGATGCGCCGCAGGTGATCGCGGAACTCGGGCCCGGGGATTCGCTCGGCATCGGCCTGGCAGGCCTGATCTCCGGATCCGAAACCTGTTATGCGCTGGACGTGGTGGCATATGCGGATGCGGAGAGAAACGAAAAGATATTCGAGGAACTGATCCAACTCTTTTCGCGCAGGGAGCCGGTTCCGGATGACTCCGAATTTCCGGAGGTGCTCCCTGCTCTCGAATCCTATTCATTCCCGTCGGATTTGTACTCTGCTGGACAAATCAAAACCGCTCTTCAAAAAGAGAGGCTGACCCGCATCCGCAAGGCCATACGCAGTCTCGGCTCACCGGAAACGTCTTCCTGCCTCTCCTACGCAGTCCCCTGGACAGATTCCGCCGTGCTGCCTGAAAACTCCGTGGACTTCATCATCTCCCAGGCCGTTCTCGAGCATGTGGACGGTTTGGCCATGACCTACCGGGCGCTTTTCCGGTGGCTGAAGCCCGGCGGCCATATGTCGCATGTCATCGACTTCAGCAGCCATCGCCTCACCGATGTCTGGAATGAACACTGGTCCTATTCGCCGTTTCTCTGGAAATGCATCCGGGGGAAAAGGCCGTTTCTCATCAACCGTGAGCCTTTCTCCACGCATGTGCGCCTTGCAAAGGAAAACGGTTTTCTCCCCCTGATGGACAGGAAAGTCATGGATGAATCCGGAATCAGGACCGGCCGGCTTGCCCCTTCATTCCGGCACCTGACCGAACAGGACCTGAAGATCAAAAAAGCCTGCATGCTGAGCGTCAAACCGAAAGGAGGCGGAAAAGATGCGTGACCGGGTCCTGAAGGAGATACGGGATGAAATAGAGACCATACGCAGCGCCGGATTATATAAAACGGAGCGTGTGATCAACAGCCCGCAGGCAGTGGAAATCACGCTGCCCGGCGGCAGGACCGTACTCAATTTCTGCGCGAACAATTACCTCGGTTTGAGCAGCCATCCCAAGGTGATAGAGGCCGCACACAAGGCCCTGGACCGCTGGGGTTTCGGGCTTTCATCCGTTCGTTTCATCTGCGGCACTCAGACCGTTCACAAGGATCTGGAGAAAAAACTGTCGGAATTTCTCGGGACAGGGGACACCATTCTGTATGCAGCCTGTTTCGATGCGAACGGCGGCGTGTTCGAACCGCTTCTGGACAAGGAATGCGCTGTGCTCGCAGACTCGCTCAACCACGCTTCTCTCATAGACGGCATCCGGCTGACCAAGGCCGAAAGATTGATTTACGCCCACGGCGACATGCAGGACCTTGAAGAAAAATTGAAGCAGGCCTCAGGCGCCAGACGCCGCCTGATCGCCACGGACGGCGTGTTCTCCATGGACGGCGAAATCGCGGATCTCAAATCCATTTGCGGCCTGGCAGACCGGTACGATGCCCTGGTGCTGGTGGACGACAGCCATGCCACCGGATTCATCGGGAAAAGCGGAAGGGGGACGCCGGAGCATTGCGGAGTGGAGGGCCGGGTGGATCTGATCACCACGACATTCGGCAAAGCGCTCGGCGGCGCATCCGGAGGCTGCGTGTCCGGAAGAGCGGAAATCATCTCTCTGCTCCGGCAGAGAAGCAGACCCTATCTGTTTTCAAACTCGCTCTGCCCGGTTGTGGCAGGCACAACCCTGGCCGTGCTGGACCTGCTTTCCGGAACCACAACTCTCAGGGAAAGTCTCGAGACCAACACGTCCTGGTTCCGGGAAAACATGAAAAAGGCCGGTTTCCAGATCAAGCCCGGCGTTCATCCCATCTGTCCGATCATGCTCCAGGATGAAGCCCTGGCCCATCAAATGGCTGATGCGCTGCTTGAACACGGCATCTATGTCATTGGTTTCAGCTATCCCGTGGTGCCGAAAGGCCAGGCCAGAATCAGGGTTCAGATCTCCGCATCCCACAACCGGGACCATCTGGACAGGGCCGTCGCAGCCTTCTCGAAGGTGGGCGAAAAACTCGGCGTGATCAAAAAATAAATCCTTTGCTTTTTTTGGCTGCAGGGGGTATATTTCTTTTATTCTCTATCCATATCCCATAAAGGGGGGCAACATGAAGCTCAAATCAATCGGCATCATTTCGGCCGCCGGCCTGATATTGGCTTCTTCAGTCATGGCCGCATCAGGCCTCAGCGTAGCGGTGCAGGCCGGGACCATGGGCATCGGGTTGGATGTGGCAAAGGCGTTCTCGCCCAAGTGGGCCGCACGTATCGGGGGCAATTTCTTCTCCTATTCCATCGATTCCGAAAATGACGAGTACGGGATCAAATACAGCGGCGACCTGAAGCTGCAATCCTTTTCCATACTGGCCGACTATTTCCTGGGAGGCGGTTTTTATCTGAGCGGCGGCGCATTCATCAACAACAACAAGATCGAGGCGTCCGGCATGTCCTCCATACCCCGGGAATACGACAATTCGACCTATACACCCGAAGAACTCGGCGACTTCTCTGTGGCTGTTGATTTCAGCAAGTTCGCCCCCTACCTGGGTTTGGGATTTCGCTCCGCCGGGACCATCGGTTTTGCCATGAACCTCGGCGCCCTGTACATGAATTCTCCAAAAGTCGCCATGCAGGCTACCGGCATGATCGAACCCACGGCCGAACAGGCTCCTCAGGTCGAGGAAGACCTCAAGGGGCTGAAACTCTACCCGGTGTTTTCGCTGGGTCTGGTCATCGGTTTTTAAGGAAGGAGGTCTTCCATGAAACTGAATTTCCGTTCCCCCCTGCTGCGGATGATTCCGCTCGCAGCCCTTCTCGCGGTAACCCTGACCTGCAGCGTGAAGAATCCGGCGGATGACCTGAAGCTGATCATCAATTTCGATCCGCTGAACACCCAGGTGGCCGTGGATTTCGTCAATTCGAAATCCAACGAAACCATAGAGGATCCCATCTCGCTGAAAATCGAAGGCGAGGACAAGGCCCTCGTTGTGGATTTGAACAACAACATCACCAATGTGTTTGATGTGGAAGAAGGCCTCGTCTCATTCGGGATCAAGAGGGGGGTGGAGCCCACCCCGGACTCGCCGGTTAAATTCCAGATCATCGCCGAAGCGGAAGGATATCTCCCGACCAGTCTGAGCGTCACCGTGGATTCCACAGGCGGGCATCCTTACACCCTGTTCATGGTCGAAAAAGACAATCCGCCCAACGGCGTCATGTTCAAGGAAAACAGTTCAGGCTCTGCGGATAATCAGGGCCGGGTCAATGCGGACATAGAGGTACAAACGGATCCGGATCAGGTCGGCGGCGCATCCGCCAATGTGGTCATCCCACAGGGAACCATCATCACGGATGAAAGCGGAGCCCCCCTGACCGGGAATTTGAAGGTCGAGATCGGATATTTCAGCAACCTCTCGGACGAAGCCCTGCGCAGCTTCCCCGGCGGATTCTCGGTGCGCATCGCATCGAACGAGGAAGGACAGTATGAGGAAGCGGCTTTCATCACAGCAGGTTTCATTTCCCTTGAAGTGACGGATCAAAGCGGCCGCGAGGCTGAAAATTTTTCAACTCCCATCACGATCACCATGGAGATCCCTCCGGAAACCAACAACCCGGAAACCGGACAGCCGATTAAGGCGGGCGATCAGATCAAAATCTGGAGTTATGACTCCGAAACGGGCGAATGGACGTATGAAGGCATCGGGACTGTCACAGGACCCAAGGCCAACGGGAATTTTGAATTGACCTGGCAGGTGACGCATCTCTCCTTCTGGAATCTGGACTGGAAATGGCGCATCTGCATCTGGAGCGTGAGAATACGCATCGAAGGAACGAGCTCCTGCGCAGGCTGCCTGTGGATCGAAATCAAACCCAGGGGCTACGGCTTCTATTTCGGCCTCTGGGAATGCCAGAACTGGATGCGGTTCTACCTGGCGCCGGACGGCCTGCCTGTTGACATCATCGCCTATGACCGCTTCCACAGACGCGTGGGTTCGGTTTTTGTTCAGAATCTCTGCATCAGCGGCGAGATCGTCCTGACCGTCAATTTCGAGGACACGGCATTCCGCGAAAGAATATTCCATGTAACCGGATACTGCCCGGGCAAAAAACTGGAGATACGCCCGACCGTACCCGTATGGTTCAAGCCTGCCGGGACCGCCCGCTGGAGATACGCCGGTTTCATCAGGGACGGCGTGCTCAAAATCTGCAATTTCGAAGTGCCGAAACGGTACACGTTCATGACTTACTATCGCGGCAGGTATTACCAGGCGACATTCGATTTCTCCGCGGATTTCACCGTCTTCATCCCCGAAGCGTCCATCAACATCAGCGCCGCGCGGATTGAAGGAGATCACATCTACTACAACGTGGACCTGCCGGCCAGCATCTGCAACAAGCTGCAATAAGACGTCATCCGGCTCCGGCAGCTTCCATCAGTCTCAGACACGGCATGAAAAACCCCGGGCCCGCATCACAAGGCCCGGGGTTTTTTAAGGATTGAAGCTCCCCGCCAACGAGCTTGCCGGAGAATCTTTGATTTCTAAGGAAAACGGCATTTCCATTCGCTCGCATCCACCGCGGCGAGCCTCAGGGGAATGAGCTTACACACAGATTCACGCAAGGGACCTCCATGAAAAAGAAACGGATCGGCGTACTGACAGGGGGCGGCGACTGTCCGGGCCTCAACGCCGTCATTCGCGGCGTTGTCAAGGCATCCATTCACCGCGCCGGCGCCGAGCTCGTCGGCATCCTGGACGGATTCGACGGCCTGATCAAGCGCCGCATCATGCCGCTCACCTGGGACAATGCGTCCGGCATTCTGGTCCAGGGCGGGACCATTTTGGGCACCACCAATAAGGTGGATCCTTTCCATTACGCCGAACCGGATGAGAAGGGCCGCATGACCAAGCGGGATGTTTCCGACCGGCTGGTCTCCTATTTCAACGAATTGAAACTCGACATCCTGGTCTGCATCGGAGGGGACGGGACCATGGCCATCTCCTCGAAACTCATGCAGAAAGGGATGCCCATTGTGGGCGTCCCCAAAACCATTGACAACGACATCTGGGGCACGGACATCACATTCGGCTTCAATTCGGCCATGACCACAGCAGCCGAGGCCATAGACAAGCTGCACACAACCGCCATGTCCCATCACCGCATCATGGTCGTAGAGGTCATGGGACGCTACGCCGGATGGCTGGCCCTGGAATCCGGACTTGCCGGAGGGGGCGATGTGATCTTGCTGCCCGAAATTCCCTATGATCTCGACAAAATCCGCGCCCTGGTCGGGGAGCGCAGTAAAAAAGGAAGGCAATTCAGCATTGTGGTGGTATCCGAGGGCGCAAAACCGCTGGGCGGGGAAATGGTTGTTCAGCGCATGGTCAAGGAGAGTTTCGATCCTGTACGTTTGGGGGGCATCGGACAGAAACTCGCGTCAGATCTGGAATCCGCCACCAAAATGGAAAGCCGGGTCACGGTGCTCGGCCATCTGCAGCGCGGAGGTGTGCCCACCCCCTTTGACAGGGTTCTGGCGACCCGTTTCGGCGTGAAAGCCGCGGAAATCTGCCTCTCGGAGGAAGCAGGAGTCATGGTCGCATTGAAAGGCAATGACATTGTTTCTGTACCCTTACAGGAGGTTGGGGGAAAAATGCGCCTGGTGGATCCCGGGCATTCCTTGATCAGGACCGCGCGGGACCTGGGGATATGCCTGGGGGACTGAAGTTGGAGGAAGCGGCATTTCCGGACCGTTTGATCACCTCCGGTTACCATGTTATGAAAGCAACCAGAGATTGAGTTGAAATAGAAAAAAAGGGGCCACCTTTTTTTCAAGTCAATGGCTTTTACAGATTTAAAACGATAAAGTCCTATGGAGGGGATCGAAGCTCCTTGGCCGCTCGCGGTGGGGAACTTCGATCTGCAACAAAAAAGGCATTGGGTACATGCTCGCTGTCAGATTCGTATGATGAGCCGGCAGTCCACTGCCGGCAAACTTCGACCCCACAAAAAAACCCCGGCCTTTGGAGCCGGGGTTTTTCGATGAAACTGTTTTATTCTTATGTTGCCTTGTTCACATTGGCAGCCTGCAGGCCCTTGGGGCCTTGCACGACTTCGAATTGAACGACTTCCCCCTCGTTGAGTGTCTTGAAACCATCGCCCTGGATCGCGCTGAAATGGACGAACACGTCGTCACCTGTTTCGCGCTCGATGAATCCGTACCCCTTCGTGCGGTTGAACCACTTCACCTTACCTTTTTCCATGCTTCACCCTCTTCAATTGAATTGTACCTCGACCATCCGGTGCGTTTCTTTTATAAAATGCTGCTCCGTCCGCCGGATTCCGACGTCCCGCGTCGATTAAACCCCTATAGACAGAAAAAGCCTTTATGCAAGGCGTCCCGGATGAGACTTAATTTGTGAAAATATACAATAGGTTTATTATAAAAGCAAGCATTTTTTAATATAATTACAAAAAAAACAGAAGCCCGTCAATCCCATTCCAGCTCATTATCCGAAAGCGGTTCCAGATAAGTCCTGTCCCCCATCACGATGGTATCGCCCAACCAATGCCGGTCGTCCCGTTCTGGATGATCCGTTGTGAAATGAAGGCCCCGGCTTTCCTTTCGAAACAGCGCGCAACGGATGATGAGGGATGCCATCCTGCATATGTTCCGCAGTTCCAGAAGCGGAGCGGTTACTCGGGTCCTTTTATAAAAAGATTCCACCTGGCCGGCAATCAGATCAATGCGCCGCCCGGCCCTCTCCAGCCTTTCCGTGGAACGGACGATTCCGACATAATCCCACATCAGCCGCCGGACCTCCCGCAGATCATGCGAAATCAGCACCCATTCCTCCTGGTCATACGTCCCGGAATCATCCCATGCCGGGATGTCCGGAGGCCTGATCCCCCTGGTTTTCATCCTGGAGAGATAGCCTGTGGAATCCAGAAAGGCCTTTTTGGAAAAAACCACGGCTTCCAGAAGCGAATTGGAGGCCAGGCGGTTCGCCCCGTGAACACCCGTGCAAGCCGCTTCTCCGGTGACATACAATCCCTGTATCGTGCTTCTGCCGGACAAGTCGGTCCGGATGCCGCCGCAAAGGTAATGAGCGGCCGGGACGACCGGTATCCACTCGGCTGTCATGTCGATTTTCAGGGACATCAGCCTTTCATGTATGGTGGGAAAACGCCGGCGTATTTTAACCGCATCCAGATGCGTCACATCCAGAAACATGCATTCATCGCCCCGTTTTTTCATCTCCGTGTCTATGGCCCTCGCCACAATATCCCTCGGAGCCAGTTCCGCCTGTTCATGGGTCGTCTTCATGAAGCGTTCGCCGTCGCGGTTTCTCAGAAGCCCCCCGAAACCGCGCACAGCCTCTGAGATCAGGAAGGACTCCCCATCCGGATGGAAAAGAGCGGTCGGATGAAACTGCATGAATTCAAGATCCGAAACAGCGGCGCCCGCCCTGAAAGCCATGGCCACCCCGTCTCCGCAGGCAATGGCCGGATTGGTCGTGTGCAGGTACACCTGCCCTGCGCCGCCGCTCGCGAGAAGCGTCACAGGCGCAATGTACATATCCACTTCACCGGTATTGCCGTTCAGGGCATAAGCCCCCCAGCAATGGATGCCGCTGTGATTCCTCCTGCCTTCCCTGATGTAATGATGCTCCGTGATCAATTCAACCGCGGAATGGTTCTCCAGTATCAGGATGTTGGAGTGCCTGCGCACCCTCTCAAGCAGGGCCTGTTCCATGGCCATCCCGGTTTTATCCTGAACATGGATGATGCGGTCCCTGCTGTGGCCTCCCTCCCGGCCGAGTTCCAGGCCCGCGGCTCCCTCCTGGTTTCTGGAGAACGCAACGCCCCATTCCTCCAGTTCCCGGATGCTCGCAGGCCCTTCTCGAACGATTTGCTGAACCGCCCGCTCATGGCAGAGCCCCACTCCAGCAGCCATTGTATCCCGGATATGGAGTTCAAATGAATCATCCTTGCCGGACACTGCAGCAATGCCGCCCTGCGCCCGGTTGGTGTTCGTGTCCGCTCGCATTTTTTTCGTCAGAATGACCACCGCCCCGTTTTCAGAAGCCCTGAGAGCGAAACTCAGTCCTGCGATCCCGCTCCCGACAACCAGGAAATCCGTTTGATGCAACACAGGGCTCTCCTTATCTGGAAATGGGCAGGTTATATTTCCTGGCCTTCCGGTAAATAGTGGCCCTCCCGATGCCCAGTTTTTTCGCAGCCTTTGTGATATTGCCTTCATACTCCAGAAGTGTTTTCCGCAGCACGTCGATCTCCAGTTTCTCGATCCATTCAGGAAGCGTCTCATCCGACGGCTCCAGCGCCAGCCCCCTGCCGATGGCCACGATATGGGGTTGAAGATCCTCGATGTGTATCTCGGCGCTGTTCGTGATGACGACCGCGCGCTCGATCGTATTCTCCAGCTCGCGCACATTTCCGGGCCAATGGTACTTCATCAGCAGCTGGAGGGCTTCCGGAATGATGCCTTTCAGCGTTTTCTTCTCCCGGCCCGCGTAACGCTTGATGAAATGCCCGCACAGCAGGGGAATATCGGATTTCCGGTCCCTGAGGGGCGGAAGCCTGATCGGGAACACGCTGATCCTGTAAAACAGATCTTCCCGGAACAGCCCTTTGCGCACCATCTCCCACAGATTCTTGTTCGTGGCCGAAATGAGCCGGATGTTCACCCGCACGAGCGCATTGCCCCCCAGCCGCTCGAATTCCCTCTCCTGAAGCACCCGGAGTATCTTGGCCTGAATCGGCTGGCTCATCTCTCCGATTTCATCCAGGAAAACAGTCCCGTTGTCCGCCAGTTCGAATTTGCCGATGCGCCTCGAAGCGGCTCCTGTGAATGCGCCCTTCTCGTGCCCGAAAAGCTCGCTCTCCAGCAGGGATTCCGGCAACGCCGTGCAGTTTACGGCCACAAAGGGATTCGACATTCTGTCCCGGCTCTGGTTGTGAATGGCGCGTGCGATGAGCTCCTTCCCGGTCCCGCTCTCTCCCTGGATGAGAACCGTGACCTCGCTGTTCACGACCTTCTCCACAGCCCGGAACACCTCCTGCATCACGCCGCTCTGTCCGATGATGTTGGAGAGTTCATACTTGTTCTTGAGCTCTGAGCGCAGCGTCTGCACCTCGGATTCCAGCGCGCTGGCCTCAAGCGCGTTTTTGATGGTGATGCGCAGCCTTTCGGCGTTGAAAGGCTTTGTCAGAAAATCGTATGCGCCGAGTTTCATGGAGGAAACGGCCTTTTCAATGGTGCCGTGTCCGGTCATGATGACCACAGGCATGCGGGGGGAAAGCGCCTTGATTCTCTCCAGGGTCCTTAGACCGTCCATACCCTGAAGCTGAAGATCCAGAAGCACGATGTCCGCGCCCGTGTCGGACAGTTTTCTGATGCAGGATTCGCCGCTGACAGCCTGATGAACCGAATACTGGTCTCTCAGGATGTCCTCGACCAGCTTTCGGATATGCTTCTCATCGTCAACGACCAGCACCCGGTTTTTGTTCATGGCTGTTCTCCGTCCGAATACGCCGTTTTCTTTTGAAGACGTTCCACGAGCCATTCGTGAAACCGGTCCCTGTCTTCGCCCCGCATCTCGAACCGGATGCGCAGGCAATAGACAGGTACAGGCGGATTCCATACCCGGGGCAGGCGTATCCCGTCCTTTTCAGTCGTCACCAGGCAGGACGCGCCTGAGTTAAAAGCCTTCCCTGCCAGTTTCCTGAGATCATTCATCGAATAGGGATGATGATCCCCGTATCTTTTAAATCCGGCGCAGGAAACTCCGATTCCCTCCAGCGTGCGGAGGAATGACTCCGGATGGCCGATGCCGGCGAACGCAAAAACGGATCGGCCGTCCAGAAAATCAAGCGGTTTTTCCTCTATTCCCCCTGGCAGGACCCATGTAACCGGCTGATGCACGGCCTCGAAAACCGGCGCCTGCGTCCATTTCCTGATCAGGGTTCTGGTCCTCTCGCAGGATACGGCCTGGTCCGCCCTGGCCAGGAGAACCGCGTCAGCGCGCTTCAGCGAGGAAACCGGTTCTCGCAGAGGGCCGGCCGGCAGCATCCAGCCGTTGCCCCACGGGTTGACTGCATCGATCAAGACCAGGTTCAAATCACGGGCAATGCACCTGTGCTGGAACGCATCATCGAGAATCAGGGCATTGCATCCGAACCTTTCAACCGCCAAACGCCCGGATTCCACCCTGTCCGCACCCACGAGTACTGGGACATCCGGGAGCAGCATGGACAGAAGGACAGGTTCGTCACCGGCCTGTTCCGGGCCTGTCAGCAGCCGTGATCCATCAGACACGGCTTGGGTGTCCTTTTCAGTCCTCCCGTATCCGCGGCTCAATATCCCAACCCGCAGGCCCTGCCTGCGAAGCATCGAGCCGATCATGACCGCAGCAGGCGTCTTGCCGGTGCCGCCGACTGTGATATTTCCCAGGGCGATCAGGAATGCGGGCAGTCTCCGGATTCTGGAAGGGTCCCTGTCAAAGGCGGCATTCCTCAGATGTATGACCGCTCCGTAAAGCAAAGACAACGGCCATAAGACTGCGGATAAATCCCGCTTTCTCCAGATGTCGGTCAGAACAGCGATGGGCAACGCCTCCGGCTAAATCCTGATGAGCAGGATACACAATACGCCGGCAGCCAGGGAAAGCAGGGTGATCGGGATGCCGGTCTTCAGATAGGCGTTGAAGGATAAATGCATGCCGCGTTTTTCCGCGCTTTCAGCCACGATCAGGTTTGCGACAGATCCGAGCAGTGTCAGGAACAGGATGACGATCGTCGGGATGTTCTGCCAGTGCATTTCTCTTTCCTGCTGTTCAGGAATTTCCCTTCGTCGAGAAAATCCAGGATCCTGGCTGCCGCGCGGCCGGATGCGCCGCGTCCGCCCAGTTTTTGATTCACCCGGAGAAGCTCCTTCCTCGTCCGCCGGTTGTACGCTTCATCGGTCAGGAAGGGCTTGACTGCATGAAAGATGCGGTCAGGCGACGCATCCCCCTGGACAAGCTCCGGTACGATGCGCCTGCCTGCAACAATATTCACAAGCCCGATGTCCGGGATGCGCACCAGAAGCCTGCCGATAAAGAAGGACAGGGGCGCCATCTTGTACAGCACGACCATTGGAGTGCCTGCCATGGCAGTCTCCAGGGTGGCTGTGCCTGATGCGACAAGCGCAACGTCGCAGTATTTCATGAGCGCATGGGTTTGATCCCGCAGCCGGATGATGCGGTCATGTCCTCCCAGCATATCGCTGTACAAAGAATCCGGCAGCGTGTTTGCCTGGCCCACCATGGCCTCCAGATCCGGCATTTCGGATCTGAGCCTCTCGAAAGCCTGAACCATCACAGGCAGAAGGCGTTCGACCTCCTGATTCCTGGACCCTGGGAACAGGCCCAGGATGCGCGTTTCCGGGCCTACCCCGTAATGGTTCAGAAAATCACGCCTGGAAACACCCGGATCAAAGGAATCCTTCAGCGGATGCCCGACAAAAACTGCCGGGACGCCGGCCTTCCGGTACAGGATTTCTTCAAAGGGGAAAATGACGAGTATGCAGTCCACGTTTTCCCTGATCTTTTTGATGCGGCCGCGGCCCCAGGCCCATATCTGAGGACTGATGTAATAGATGATCCGGAAGCCCTTTTTCCTTGCCTGTTCGGCAAACTTGAGGTTAAAACCCGGGTAATCGATCAGGATGACAAGATCCGGCAGCCGTTCATCCAGAATCCGGTGCATGGTCTTGAAAACCTTCCGGATAAACGGGAAATGCCTGATCACTTCGAAAAAGCCGAGAAAAGCCATCTGGCGGATATGGTAAACCGGCTCCAGGCCTTCGGAGATCATGCGGTCCCCGCCGATTCCGAAAAAAACGAGGCCGGGCCGTTTCTTTTTCAGCGCAGCCATGAGATTGGCGCCGTGTGTGTCTCCGGAAGCCTCCCCGGCGATCATCATGATTTTACCGGAAACAGTGGCCTTCATAGCAAATGCCAGCGGATCAGGATGAGGATGAGAACGGTGATGATGGCCTGCAGCGTGTTTTTCTCGGACCGCAACGCCTTTTTAAAAACCGGACTGGACCTTTCCGTACAGGTGAATCCCTTCCATGACGGGACCCAGCGCGGAACATGCGACATGTACTTTTCAAAATCATCCGGAAATTTCTGTTTCAGGAAAGCCTCTTCATCTCGGACGATGAACGCATATTGCAGGTAAAAAAGGGTCCAGAAAAGGAGCAGCATCCACGGCATCCAGGCCCAGGCCATGACCAGAAGCCCGGTGCTTAGAAGGAAATTGCCGAGGTAGAGGGGATTCCGCACATGCGCAAAAGGCCCATCCGTGACCAGGCGGCCTGCGCCGACCTCCCCGGTCGTCCTCGTCGCGCTTCCCGCATACAGAACGCCCCAGAACCGCATGCCTTCTCCGAGCAGGACCAGCGCGCATCCAGCTGCGAATGAAATCCAGGTGGGGCGGGAAAGAATCAGTACGGCCAGGATAAGAGGGATCGGAGTGAAACTCCTGTACTTGAAAAAAAAGCGCCCTATGTCCAATCATGCCTCCAGATTCTTCAGGATGTCCAGGGCGACTGCAAGGGCGTTTCTCCCCTGCGATCCAGTCACCCCTGTGCTGGGTTCATGCCTCACCGCGTTCAGAAAGGCCTTTAGCTCTGTCTGAAGCGCATTCATCTCCCCTGTCTCGGGCTTTCTGTAAACGATCCTGCGTTTCCTTTCACCGATTCCGATTTCTCCCAGAATCATGTCCGGTTCCGGCCCGCTGTCGTCCAGTGCGTATATTTCCGAAAACTTTGCGTCGAAATCAACGGAGATATAGGCGTCCTTTTGAAAAAGACGCATCTTCCGCATTTTTTTCTGGGAAATACGGCTTGCCGTCAGATTCGCCGTCAGGCCGTTTTTGAACTTCAACCTCGCATTGGCAATGTCTATGGAATCGGAAACGACAGCCACCCCGCTTGCATCGAGGTTCTCAATGGGGCTGTCCGCCAGGCTGAGTACGATGTCGATGTCGTGTATCATCAGGTCCAGGATCACGGCCACTTCCGTCCCGCGCGGATTGAAGGGAGCGAGCCTGTGCGCTTCAATGAATCTCGGATTGAGCCTCATCCCCTGCAGGGCCTGCAGGGCAGGATTGAACCTTTCGATGTGTCCGACATGAAACACCCGTTTTGCGTTTTCAGCCATGCGAACGAGCCTGTCCGCCTCATCAAGCGTAGCGGTTACAGGCTTCTCGACCAGACAATGCTTCTTCGCCTTGAAAATCTCTGAAACGATACCATAATGCCTGTCCGTGGGCACTGCGACGCTGACTGCATCCACTTGTGCAAGCATGTCATCCATATTCGCAAAAACGCGGCATCGCGCCTCCTGCGCCACCTTGCCGGCCTTCTCCGGATCGCTGTCTGTAACGCCGACCAATTCTACTCCGGGTATCTGCGCGTAATTCAATGCATGGAACCTGCCCAGATGCCCGGTGCCGATGACTCCAACCGAGACCTTGTCCAATTTTCCTCCCGACTGTCCGTTTTGAAACGTACTAATTTAATACAATCGAATATCATTATCAACCGTTTTCGATTTCGGCGCAATGCGCCTCAGTATAGTAGATCAAGTGGAAATGAGGAGGGAATAAATGATGATTCGGATTTCCCGGAACGGCTCTGCAAAAAGGCGGCGGAGGGCAGGGGTCGCGTCATGCCTGCATGCACGCCTCGCATGCCTTGTTCATGGCCTTTTCCGCCAGCTCCGCATCCGCTGTGCTGCACTGGGCCCAGCCTGCGTTTCCGCCGCCCTTGCCGTTCATCTCGCGGCCTGCAGCCTCGGCCAGGTTGCGCATGTCAAGATCCAGATTCCGGGAACGGGCGAAATAAATCGTCGTTCTTGCGCCTGTCGTCCCGACAATGGCTACAACGCCTTCCGTTTCTATCAGTTTCTTCGCTAAAGCCTGTACTTCCGGAAGGGGCCTGTCCTTGAATAAAACCGATACCTTTCTCAGGGATCCTGTCGTTTTCGCGGAGTGCAGCAGCCGGTCCGCTTCGAATGCAAGCGCGCGGTCCAGAAGTTCCGCCATCCTTTTCTCGGAGGCCTTGCGCTCCTGGCCCCATTGCTCGATCCTTTCCAGGATTTCATTCTCTCCTGCAGGCAGCTTCCTGGACAGCTCCCGGATCAACAGGGTTTTGATCTGATAATCCCTGAACGCCCTGCCGCCGCAGATGAAATAGACGCGTGTCCCCCCCTTGTATTTCTCCCATTTGATGACTTTGATCAGGCCGATGTCACCGGTCCGGCGGACATGGGTTCCGCAGCACAGGGACCAGTCGTACTGGTCAATCTCCACGATCCGGACCTTGCCGGTCAAAACCGGACGCCTGCGCAGGGGAAACGAATCCGCCTCCCCGGCCTGCATTTCATGAATCCGCACTGTTCTGTTTTCATGGACAATGCCGTTCGCCTGCTTTTCCACATTCATCACCTGCT